>CAXSGT010000005.1:26203-49183 GCA_964236835.1 uncultured Polaromonas sp. | reverse complement strand
GCGCAGGCCTTGGCAACCCGCTGACCATCGTTTCGCCTGGGGTGAGCATCAAACCCTATCCGTCGGGCATTCTGACCCATCAGGCGATGGATGCGCTGCTTGAGCTGGTCGTCGAGCAGGATATCAAGCCTGAAGATGTCAAGCGCATCAAGTTTTATGCGGCCAGCAATATCCTGGAGCCGATTCGCTATCCATTGGCAGTCAATCACTTGCAAGCCAAGTTTTCCATGCAAGCCCTATTGGCGATGATCGTTCTGCGCCGCCGCGCCGGGCCGCAGGAATTTACCAACGGGTTCGTAGGCGGGGTAGAAATGCAGGCGATGCAGCGGCGGATCGAAACCCTCCACGACCCGGAAATCGAAGCCATGGGTTACGAGTGGATTCGTTCCAGATTCATACTGGAAACCACCGATGGCCGCATGCTGGAGAAGCATGCCGACAAACGTTATCGCGGCGGGCCGAGCAAACCGATGACCGACTCCGAGGTCGAGGACAAGTTCCTGATCTGCACCGACGGCCTGTTGACCCCCGAGCAGCAGAAAAAGCTGATGGCGTCGATCTGGTCGATTTGCGCGCTCGATGACAGCGCGCCCCTGCGCGATATTTTGGGAACCCTACGAGCGCCAGCACATGGCCCGGCGGCTCCCCTGTAATTAGCAAGGAACCGCTTTCATGACCGTATCAACCGCCAATTCCTTTGCTGCGACATCGATGTCGAGCAATCTCATTGAATTTATCTCGACGGCGGGCAACGCCGAACTAACTGCCGCCGTCATAGAAAAAACCAAGCATCACATTGTCGATACGGTGGCGGCGATGATCTCGGGCATTCCGCTTCATGTCGGTATGCGTGCCTTGTCGGTGGTTCCGGCATTCATCGGCCGTGAAGATGCTTTCGTGATCGGCACCGAAACGATGCTGCCGGCGTACGCCGCGGCAATGGTTAACGCGATGCTGGCGCATGCCGACGAAACCGATGATTCTCATGCTTCAGCCAAATTTCATCCTGGCTGCGCGATCGTTCCTTCCGCACTGGCTCTGGCGCAGCAACAGCGGGCGTGCGGGCGGGATGTGATCCGTGCTGTAGCGCTGGGTTACGACGTGGGAGCGCGAACGCTTGAGGCGCTCGGCCCGATGCCGCTGAACATGGCGGGCCACGCCTCGCATTCCTTCGGCCCGTTGTTCGGTTGCGGCGCGGTGGCGGGTTATCTGCTCGGTTTCGACGCGCTTAAAACCCAGCATCTGCTGTCTTATCTGGGGCATGAAGTGTCGGGCCTGTCGTGCTGGATGTCCGACACAGACCATATACAAAAGGCCTATGTGTTCGGTGCGATGGCCGCCAAAAACGCCCTGTTCGTGGCCCTTCTTTGCCAACACGACTGGACCGGCTGCCAGGAAGTGATCGCTGCCGAGCGCGGCTTGCTGGTTGCGTATGGAAATCCGGAACATGGCCGTACGCTTGACGTACCGTTCGTCCTCGGCGCCGAAATCCTGCATTCAGACATCAAGAAGTGGTGTGTCGGCTCGCCGATTCAGGCGCCACTCGATAGTCTGGAAGCCATGCTGGCAAAAATTCCCGAAGACGTCACGCAAATTGCGGCCATCGAAGTCGAGATCCAGGCAAACGAAGTCTTCATCGTTGAAGCCCGGCTGATGCCTAACATTTCGCTGCAACATTTGTTGGCGCTTTTTCTCGTGGATCGTCAATTGACTTTCGCGTCGGTGCATGACGTTGGACGCATGAACGACCCCGAGGTGCTGGCGCTGCGTGCGCGCGTCAAGCTGATTCCGAACATTGAGTTGCAGCGCTCGGGTGGTCGTCAGGCGATCGTTCGGGTGGTTTTGAACAATGGCGAAGTGCTGAGCCATCACACACCGCGAGTGCGGGGCACTTGGGAAAATGCCATGCGACGTGACGAGGTTCACGCCAAGGCGCAAGAATTAATCGCGCCCATTATGGGACGGCGGGCTACGGAGACACTGCTAAATGGCCTGTGGAATCTAGAAACCCTGGATACGTCCGAATTGACGGCATTGATAAAAAGCACGGCGATACGCGCCGACGCTTAATCGCACAAGAATTCAAAAGCAAACGTGTACAACGAAGGAGACAATATCATGACTGTTCATCGAAGGTTGGCTGTAGTGTTCTGTGCCGCATTTTCCTTTTGCGGCTTTTCCGCCGTGGGGGCGGATGCTGAAGTCTATCCAAGCCGGCCCATCAAGCTCGTCGTTGGTTTTTCGCCCGGAGGAGGTTCCGACATGGTGGCACGCATCATTGCGCCGCGCCTTGCGGACATCCTCAAGCAAACCGTCGTCATCGACAACCGGTCCGGGGCTGGCGGCAATATCGCCTCGGATTTCCTGATCAAGGCTCCGGCCGACGGCTACACCATCATGCTGGGCACCATCGGATCGCTGGCAGTCAACCAGCACCTGAGCAAGCTGAGCTATAACCCGGTGACGGATATGGCTCCGCTGTCGATGGCGGTCGTATTCTCCAATATCCTCGTAGTTCCCGCTGCAAGCACCGTGCGAACGCTCGATGACTATGTGCGCCAGGGTAAGGCGCCCAACTCGACGCTGTCCTTTGGCTCCTCGGGCATTGGCAGCAGCGGGCATCTGGCGGGTGAACTGCTGAAATCAACCGCAGGACTGAACAATCAGCACGTCGCTTACCGCGGCGGCGCGCCGGCGATGAATGACCTTCTGGGCGGCTCGCTGGCATCGATTTTCGCAAGTCCGACCGACGCATTGCAGTTCATCCAGGCCGGTAAATTGCGCGCCATCGCCAGCACGGGCAGCAAGCGACTCGACGCCCTGCCGCAGATTCCCACCATTGCGGAATCAGGTTTTCCGGGCTTCGAGGCGATCAACTGGTACGCCTTTACCGCACCTCAGCGCACCCCGGCGGACATTGTCAAACGCCTCAATGCAGCCATCGTCGGCGCCCTGAATGAACCTGGCGTGGTGGCGCAGTTGCGCAAACTTGGAGTGGAGCCTATGCCCGCGTCGCCCGAGGAGACGGCAAGCTTCCTGCGCAAGGAAAGCGAAAAATGGGGTGTGCTGGTGCGCAAGGCCGGAATCAAAGGCGAGTAACACGCAAACTTCGCTTGCGTTAGGGGGCCCTTAGGGTTTGCCGGCGACAAGATGAACCGCCGCGCGGCGCAGCAAATCGCATAAATATTCAGTCGCCGGTGTCAGCGGCAGACCGGCACGCTGGATGATGCAGATCGGCGCCGCGTCGAGCGGCTCGGTCACCTCGATCGTCTGCAACGCGTCTTTGGTGAGCGAAAAGTCGGTCCACTGCACCGGCACCATCGCCAGCAGGTCCGAGTGCAGCAGCGATACGATGAGCGTCAGCGCCGAGTGACCCTGCAGCACGAGTTTCGGCTCGGGCAGGTGGTGCTGCGCAAACAGCGGCCCGAGCTCGTATTCCGCCTCGGTGGTGATCGAAGTGGTCGCCCATTCCGCGTCGACGAGTTCGCGCAATGACCTCGCATGCGCCAGCGGATGTCCCTTTCTGCCCAGGATCACCCGCGTGTTGCCGAATAGCTGTTCAACGAGCAATCCTTCCGGTATCGACTCGGGCAACGGTCCGACATAGCAGTCGATGGTCCCGTCGGCCATTTCATTGGCCACGGTCGGAAAAACAGCGTCGATGATGTTCAGGCGAACATCGGGATAGCGCAGCCGAAACGGCCGCAGCGCATACGGCAGCAGCGCCAGATGCGGCGCCATCGACAGCGCAACGCACACGCTGCCGTGGGCGAGGCCGCGAAGCTGGGCAATCTCGTCGCGCGCGCGGGTCAGCTCGTTGTCTACGCTTCTGGCGCGCCTGATGAATACTTCGCCCATCGCCGTCGGAACGACGCCGCGCGCCTTGCGCTCGAACAGCGAAACACCTAGTTCGCGCTCGAGTTCCTGCAGGCTGCGGGTGACCGCCGGTTGCGCGATACGCATTTCGCGCGCGGCGGCGCGCACGCTGCCTTGCTCGGCAACCGCCAGCAGGTTGCGTAGATGATGCAGTTTCATAGCCGTGGCACGATGCTTGAAAAGTATCGAAGTGTTGATTTCGCCATCTTGTCAATCATATTGACATTTGTATGATCGCAATTGCTTTTCTCGGCATTGGTAATCAATGGCCGCCAATTCAGCCAAGTTATAGGACACATCGTAGTGACACAAGCGCAGCCCATTCAAACACGCGTCCTTATCGTTGGCGCCGGCCCGGCCGGCCTGGCGCTTGCGATCGAGCTTGGCCACCGGTCGATTCCGTGTTTGCTGATCGAGCGCAATGACCGCGTCGGCTACGCGCCGCGCGCCAAGACGACCAATGTCAGGACGCGCGAGCACTTGCGCCGCTGGGGCATCGCGGGCAAGCTTCGCGCGGCGTCTCCGCTGGGCCTCGACTATCCATCGAATGTCGTTTTCGTCACCCGCTTGAACGGCCACGGCCTGGCGAAAATCGAGAACGCGATGTATTGCGCTCCCGGAAAAAATCCGCTTTACTCCGAACATGCGCAGTGGATTCCCCAGTATTCCGTCGAGGAAGTGATGCGCGCGCATGTGCAGACGCTTCCCAGCGTTGACCTGCGCTTCAGCTCCGAGCTGACGTCGTTCGAGCAAACCGACAGCGGCGTCGCCGCCAAGGTGCTCGACATCGGCAGCGGCGCCACGTTCAGCGTCCAGAGCGACTACCTGATCGGCGCGGACGGCGCCCGCAGTTCGGTGCGCACCGCGCTCGGCATCAGCATGACGGGCAGCTACGGCCTCTCGCGCAACTACAACGTGGTGTTCCGCGCGCCGGGGCTGGCGCAGGCGCACAAGCACGGCCCGGCGATCATGTACTGGCAGATCAACGACGATCTGCCGAGCCTGGTCGGCCCGATGGATATCGGCGACAAATGGTTCTTCATGCCGACAAAGCTGAGCGAAGGCAGGAAAATCACGCCTGAAGAGGCGCCGGCGCTGATTCGCCAGGCCATCGGCATCGACATCCCCATTGAAGTGCTCAGCACCGACGAATGGGTCGCCAGCCGCTTGATTGCGGAAAAATACAGCGATCGGCGGGTTTTCCTGGCCGGTGACGCGTGCCACCTGCATCCGCCTTTTGGCGGCTACGGCATGAACATGGGCATTGCCGACGGCGTTGACTTGGGCTGGAAGATCGCCGCCGTGCTGCAAGGCTGGGGCGGCCGGGCATTGCTCGAGAGCTACGAGCGGGAACGCCGTCCGGTTCACGAGTTTGTGATGGACGAGGCGGTCGCGAACCATGCCCTCCTGAGCAATCAGCTGTGGCAAGAAGGCCTGGAAGACGACACCGAGGCGGGCGAGCGCCTGCGCGCCGAAGTCGGGCAGCGCATCCAGGCCGCGAAGATCCGCGAATTCATGACCCTTGGCGTGGTGCTGGGCTACCGCTACGATGACTCGCCAGTGGTGGTGCCGGACGGCACGCCGGCGCCCGCCTACGATTTTCTGAACTACGTGCCTTCGGCGCGGCCAGGCTCGCTCGCGCCGCATGCCTGGCTGCACGACGGGTCGTCGCTGTATGACCATTTCGGCGAGGGTTTTACCTTGCTCGCCGCGTATGACGCTGATGCCGCGGTGCTTGAGCAGGCGCGGGAAGCGGCCCGCGCCGCCGGCGTTCCGCTGAAAGTCGTTCAACCCCAGGAACGCATCCTCAAGGATCTCTACCAGGCGCGCTACACCCTGGTCCGGCCCGACCAGCATGTGGCATGGCGCGCCCACGAGTGGCCTGACGATGCAGGCGCTTTGCTTTCGCGCATTCGCGGGCTTGGCGTTTGAAGATAAAAAAGCCTGGGGCCGAACGCCCGCCCGCATGACGCCGCAAAACACGAACCCCGGCGTCGGCGGCGGCAAGCTCGCCACGGCGGCCGATGCCGTGCGCCTGATTCGCAGCGGCGACACCGTCGCGACGTCCGGCTTCGTCGGCATCGGCTTTGCCGAGGAAGTCGCGGTCGCACTGGAAGAGCGGTTCCTCGCGAGCGCCGCGCCGCGCGACTTGGCCCTTGTCTATGCCGCCGGCCAGGGCGACGGCAAGGACAAGGGATTGAATCATCTGGCGCATGCGGGGCTGCTGCGCCGGTCGTCGGCGGGCACTGGGGCCTCGTTCCCAAGCTCGGCAAGCTGGCGATTGGCAACCTGGTCGAGGCTTACAGCCTGCCGCAGGGCGTGATTTCCTGCCTGTTTCGCGACATCGCCGGTGGCCGGCCCGGCCCTTGAGCCATGTCGGCCTCGGCACATTCGTCGATCCACGGCGGGGCGGCGGCAAGATGGACGCCCGCACGGCCGAAGACCTGGTCGAACTGAGCCACCTGGGCGGCCGGGAGTGCCTTTTTTTCAAGGCGTTTCCGATCCACGTGGCGATCATCCGCGCGACCACGGCCGATCCGGACGGCAACCTGACGATGGAGCGCGAAGCGCTGACGCTCGAATCGCTGTCGATCGCCGCCGCGCACAACAGCGGCGGCATCGTCATCGCGCAGGTCGAGCGTGTCGCCGAGCGCGGCGCGCTCAATCCCCGGCAGGTCAAGGTGCCGGGGATTTTGGTCGATTGCGTCGTCGTCGCACGCGACGAGAACCACTGGCAAACCTTCTGCACGCCCTACAACGCCGGCGTCAGCGGCGAGATCCGCGTTCCCGCGGGCGCTTCAGAACCGCTGCCGGCGGGCGTGCGAAAAATCATTGCGCGGCGCGCGGCGCTTGAGCTGAAAGCCAACAGCGTCGTCAACCTGGGCATCGACATGCCCGAGGGTATTTCCGCCATCGCCGCCGAGGAGCGCATCAGCGACTTGCTCACCATGACCGCCGAGCCCGGCGTCATCGGCGGCCTGCCGGCCAGCGGCCTCGACTTCGGCGCCGTGGTCAACACGCAGGCGGTGATCGACCAGCCCTACCAGTTCGATTTCTATGACGGCGGCGGTCTGGACATCGCGTTTCTCGGTCTGGCGCAAGCCAACAGTGAAGACAACCTGAACGTCAGCAAGTTCGGCCCGCGCTTTGTTGGCGGCGGCTTCATCAACATCAGCCAGAGCGCCAAGAAGGTTGTTTTCGTCGGCACCTTTAACGCGTCCGGCTACGATGTGGGCGTGGAAAATGGCGCGCTCGTCATCCGGCGCGAAGGCTGCGTTCGCAAGTTCGTCCACCGGGTCGAGCATGTGACCTACAACGGCTCGCTGGCGTCGCAGCGCGGCCAAGAGGCGCTTTCCATCACCGAGCGCTGCGTCTTCCGGTTGGTGGGCCAGGGGCTCAAATCGGGCTGGGCAAAGAAGTTTGAAGCGGGGCCGCTTTAGGCCGCGCCGCCCGACTGAAAATCAGGCCGCCAGACGCTTCTCGATCTCGGTTTTGGTGTCGGCCAGTTCCCTTGGCAGGTGATGCTCGAGCTGCTCGAACAGTTCACGGTGCAGCTCTAGCTCCTTGCGCCAGGCCGCCTTGTCGATACTGGTCACGGTGTCGAACTGCTCGGCGCTGAAATCCAGGCCGGTCCAGTTGAGGTCTTCGTAACCCGGGCTGATGCCGGTGACATGTTCCTGACCCTTGGCCGTGCCTTCGATGCGCCCGATCATCCAGGCCAGCACGCGCATGTTCTCGCCATAACCCGGCCAGACGAATTTGCCGTCTTCGCCCTTCCTGAACCAGTTGGTGGTGTAGATTTTCGGCAGCGTGGCACCCAGGACCCGCAGCTTTTCGCCCATGTCCAACCAGTGCTGGAAGTAGTCGCTCATGTTGTAGCCGGTGAAGGGCAGCATCGCGAACGGGTCGCGGCGCACGATGCCGGCCTGGCTTGTCGCCGCGGCGGTGGTTTCCGAGCCCATCGTCGCCGCCATGTAAACGCCTTCGACCCAGTTGCGCGCCTCGGTCACCAGCGGCACCGTCGTCGAGCGCCTGCCGCCGAAAATAAAGGCGTCGATTGCCACACCCTTCGGGTCGTCCCAGGCGCTGTCAAGCGCCGGGTTGTTGATCGCGGCGACGGTGAAGCGCGAATTCGGATGCGCCGCCTTGGCGCCTGTGCGCTTGGCGATTTCAGGCGTCCAGTCGTTGCCCTGCCAGTCGATCAGGTGCGCTGGCAGCGCCTTGCCCGGCGCGTCGTATTCCATGCCTTCCCACCAGACGTCGCCGTCGTCGGTCAGCGCGACATTGGTGAAAATCGTGTCGCGGTCCAGGCTGCGCATGCAATTCGGATTGGTCAGCAAATTCGTTCCGGGCGCAACGCCGAAGTAGCCGGCTTCAGGGTTGATGGCGTAGAGCCTGCCGTCGGCGCCGGGCTTGATCCAGGCGATGTCGTCGCCAATGGTTGTGACCTTCCAGCCGTCGAAGCCGGCGGGCGGCACCAGCATCGAGAAATTGGTCTTGCCGCAGGCGCTCGGAAACGCCGCCGCGACATGGTATTTTTTGCCCTGCGGATTCGTCACGCCCAGGATCAGCATGTGTTCGGCCAGCCAGCCTTCGTCGCGGCCCATGGTCGAGGCGATGCGCAGCGCAAAGCATTTCTTGCCGAGCAGCGCATTGCCGCCGTAGCCCGAGCCGTAGGACCAGATTTCGCGCGTTTCAGGATAGTGCACGATGTACTTGGTCTTGTTGCAAGGCCACTTCACGTCCTTCTGGCCCTTCAGGAGCGGCGCGCCGACGGTGTGGACGCACGGCACGAATTCGCCTTCGGTTCCGAGCACGTCGTACACCGCCCGGCCCATGCGCGTCATGATCTTCATGTTGACGGCCACATAGGGGCTGTCCGAGAGCTCGATGCCGATGTGGGCGATCGGCGAGCCCAGCGGCCCCATGCTGAAAGGTACGACATACATCGTGCGGCCGCGCATCGCGCCGTCGAACAGCGGCTGCAGCGTCGCGCGCATTTCGTCAGGGGCCACCCAGTTGTTGGTCGGGCCGGCCTCTTCCTTGTTGGCCGGGCAGACGAAGGTGCGGTCTTCGACGCGCGCCACGTCGCCCGGGTCGCTCAGCGCCAAATAGCTGTTCGGACGCTTCGCTTCGTTGAGTTTCTTGAAAGTGCCGCCATCGACCAGCCGCTGGCACAGGCGCTGGTATTCGGCTTCGCTGCCGTCGCACCAATAGACGCTGTCGGGTTTGCACAAGGCCGCCATGTCGGCGACCCAGGCGATCAGTTTTGCGTTCTTGACGTAGCCGGGCGTATTGAGCGAAAGCCCTTGCATGACGGGGTGGTTCATCGAAAACTCCAAGGTTGAAAAGCGTGATTTCGATAAATGCCGGCGATAATTTTGAGATCGCAACAGCTATCGAAATCAGCTTTTCTGACATCCCTGGCGCTGTCACGACTCAGTCATATTCAGCGCCTAACATTCATTCAATCCAGGCTTTGCGACCTGCCTGCAAAACGGCCAAATAACTTATTTGCCCAGCCCGGTCCAGCTTGAAGGGTCATTCTAAGAACATCGCTTCGCCGTTACCCGCAAAAGATATGCAAAATTTGCATAGGGTTATGCGATGCTATTTTGAGCAGCGCTCTGCTTCATATCCAATACTTGGCGATGCGGAAAAATATCCATGCGCTGGTTTTATGCGCCTTGGGTTTATTGACTTGCCTGGCTGGGCTCGCCGACACGGCGTCGGCTCAAACGCTCACGGCGCCTAAACCCGCACTGGTGGCGGCCGCCGCCAATTCGCAGCCGGCGCTGGCCGAACGGGTGCCGCTTTTTTTTGCGCGCGAACACGCGGGAAAAATCAGCATCAGCCTGGGCTCTTCAGCCAATCTGGTGCGGCAAATCCAGCAGGGCCTGCCGGCAGAGCTTTTCCTGTCGGCCGACGAAGACTTTGTCCTGCGGCTGGCCGACGCCGGCCTGACGCCCGATCGCGGAACGGTGTATGCCACCGGCCGCATTGCGCTGCTGGCGCCCGCCAGTTCGCCTCTGCTGCTCGATGGCCGGCTGGAAGGGCTGACAGCCGGTTTGCCGCGCATCGGCAAATTCGCCATCGCCAATCCCGAACTCGCGCCCTATGGCAGGGCGGCCGTGCAGGCATTGCAAAAGCTCGACCTGTGGTCCGCGCTCGAGCCAAAAATCGTGCTCGGCGAAAACATCGGCCAGGCGACGCAGTTCGTCACCACCGGCGCGGCGCAGGCGGGAATCAGCGCGCTGTCGCTGGTGCTTGCGCTTCCGGCAGCGCAGGTGCGCTATGTGCTGATTCCTGCCGAACTGCACGCGCCGCTGCGCCAGCGCATGGTGCTGCTGAAAAACGCCGGCACCACGGCCCGCGCGTTTTACGATTTCCTGCAGTCGCCGGCCGCAAAAGCCATGCTGGCGCGCCATGGCTACAGCTGATGCCGCCCGCGTGAGCTGGGGCCGCGGGGCGGTTTGCGACAATGGCCCGCTATGGATTGGCAAGCCGCCGGCGTTTCCCTCACTCCAGACGCTGCACCGCGAGCTTGCCGCGCTGCGCCAGAGCGTGGCGATGCCGATGGTGCTGGTCACGCACGACCTGCACGAGGCGCGCCGGCTGGCCGACCGGATGGTGATTCTGGAGGGCGGCGAGTCGCCGCAAACCGGACCGCCGGCGCGCGTCTTCGCCAGTCCGCGCAATGCCAGGGTGGCGGCGCTGGTCGGCGTGCAAAACCATTTCCGAGGACGGTTTTTCCGCAGTGGAGCTGAGGATGCGCCCGGTTTCGGCCAGCTGGTGTGGCATGGCGACGCATCCGGCATGCGCGCTGCGCGAGGTGCTGCCACTGGGAGAGATCAGTTTGTGCACCTTAGTGCCGGTGCTGTTGCCGTCGCAGCGCCTCACGCTGAATTTGTCGAGCGCCCTGCTGCGGCAGCTGGGCGCGGCGCCGGGGGCGTTGCTGCAACTGCATATTCCGCCCGAGGCGGTGCGTATCATGCCGGTGCGGCAGGGTTGAAGCAGGCAGGATGAGTTTATGGATAAAATGTGCTTCTTCCGCAAGCAGGATGGACATAGTTTGCTATTAAAAATATAGTTATCTAAATTCCGCCTTTGGCTGGGTTAAATTCATCCGCCCACCGCCGCGAAAATGCCCATGAACACCCCCGCCGATTCCGCCCAGCCTGATTCCCGCGCTACCCTGCTCAGGCGCTGGAAGCGCATTGCCCTGTCGCTGCTGCTGCTGGCGCTGTGCGGGCTGGCGCTGGCGCATGCCATGGGCGGCGCCGGCGGCTGGGGCTGGCTGCGCGCGTTTTGCGAGGCTTCGGCCGTCGGCGCGATTGCCGACTGGTTCGCCGTGGTGGCGCTTTTTCGCTATCCGCTCGGCATCAAAATTCCGCACACCGCCATCATTCCGCAGGGCAAGGAGCGCATCGCCGACGGCCTGGCCGGGTTCGTGCGGGACAATTTTCTCGATCCGCAGGCGATTTTGGCGAAGCTTGCGGTTTTCGATCCGGCGCGCCGGCTCGGCGAATGGATGACCGATGCGCGGCGCGTGCGCTTCTGGGTCGGCCAGGCGCAGCGCTGGGCGCTCGGCCTGCTCGACACCTTCGACGACCAGCGGCTGCAGCGCGCGACGCTGGCGCTGCTGGTCGAGCAGCTGCGCCGCTGGGACGCCGCGCCGGCTGCCGGCGACGTGCTCGGCCTGTTGACGCAAAACGGCCGCCACCACCAGCTGCTCGACGCCGGCTTGCAGCAGCTGGCGAAGTTCCTGGCGCAGGACGAGGTCAAGGCCAATGTGTCGCAGCTGATGCTCAAGCACGCCCGCAGGGAATGGCCGAAAATCATCGCCACGCTGGAAGTCGTCGCCAATGTGCCCGATCTGGCCGACAGCCTGGCCGGCCGGCTCAGCGCGTCGCTCCTCGGCGAATTGCAAGAAGTGCTGGCGCAGCCCGGGCATCCGGTGCGGCTGCGCTACGAGATCTGGCTGAAGGATTTTGTCGAGAGGCTGCGCGCCGACCCGGACCTGATCGCCTCGGTCCACCGGATGAAGGAGCGCGCCATCGCCGACCCGGCGATGCAGACCTTTGTGGCGTCGCTCTGGACCGACCTCAAGCAGCTGCTGCGGCGCGACCTAGGGCGCGAGGACTCGACGCTGGCGCGCTATATCGAGCGCGGGCTTGGCGTCATTGGCGAAAAGCTTGCAAGCGATGAAAGCCTGCGCGGCGCGATCAACGAGCATCTGCTGGCCGCCAGCGCGCACCTGGCCGGCGAGCTGCGCGCCGGCATCACCGCGCACATCGCCCAGACCGTCAAGGCCTGGGACGACGAGCAGTTGGTGCGCGAGCTCGAACTCAGCGTCGGGCGCGATTTGCAGTTCATCCGGATCAACGGCACGCTGGTGGGCGGCCTGATCGGCTTGCTGCTGCATGCGGTGGCGGTGTTCGGCTAGCGCTGATGGAAACCCCAAGCCTGGGTCGGGTAGCGCTTGTGCAGAGAACGCAGCTTGAATTCGCGATACCGGCATGCTGGCGTCCAACGCATGATATTCTTACAAAAAAGTAAGGAAAATTATGCAAACCACGTTGACCTCCAAGGGCCAGATGACGCTGCCCAGCGCCGTGCGGGCGCGGCTGGGCCTTGAGGCGGGCGATCAGTTGCTCGTTACTGTGCAGGACAACGACACCATTATTTTGCAGCGGCGACCCGCTGCCTTGGTGGTCGAGCTGCGTGGGTTGCTGCCTCGGCCACAGCGTGCGCTGACCGTTGAAGAAATGGAGGCCGGCATTGCCGCGCACCTCAGCGCCAAGCATCAGGCCGGCGGCAAGGCTTGATCGCGCTGGATACTAATTTGTTGGTGCGCCTTCTCACCAACGATGATCCGCGCCAGGCCGCAAAAGTGCAGGCATGGCTAAAGTCCAACGCAACGCCTAAAAACCCGGCCTATGTCGACCATGTGGTGCTCTGTGAGCTAGGTTGGGTGCTGGAGCGCAGCTATGGCTACGGCCGCGCCGAGGTTCACGGTGCGTTGGCCGCGCTGCTGGCGCATGACCACTTAAGGCTTGAATCACCCGCTTTGGTCAGGCAGGCCTTGCTGCTATATGCCGCTGGACCTGCCGAATTTTTGGATTACCTGCTTGCGGCGCGGACGCAGGCCGCGGGCTATTCCCCGGTGCTGACGCTCGACAAAAAAGCCGCCAGGACAGCCACGCACCGATTGCTGCGTTGACGCAATGACGATCGCTACCGAATCGCTATCATTTAAATAGCTGCTCGCGCCCGTCCAGTATGCGCAAAGTGCGGTTTTGATGCCGAAATTACGGTTTCAGGCGCCGTGCATCGGTCTTGGGCTGCTCGATCGCTCAGCCCGCTGACAACGGGCAGAAAGCGCGGCGCCGCGGCCACGTCCAGGGCGCTGGTAGCGCCAGCCGGGCGGTAGATGCCGCGCGCGACGTTGTGCGGGTGCGCTGGAGCTTCGGCCATGCTCAGCACCGGCGCGAAGCAGGCGTCGCTGCCTTCGAGCAATGCGCACCAGGGGGCACGGGGCCGGCACTTGAAGGGCAAAACGCGCCTTCAGCGCCGGCCAGGCCGCCTTGTCGTACTGCTGCGCCGGGCTCACGTCGGACAGCCCAAGCTTGCAAAGCAGCAGCGCGTAAAACCGCGGCTCCAGGGCGGCGACCGTGATGCTGCCGCCATCGGCGCAGGCATAGACGTCGTAGAACGGCGAGTCATGGAATGGACTCGGTTCTGGCCCATCGATCTGGCCCCCGCCGCGCACCCACTGCGCAATCGAGTCCAGCATCGCGACCACATCGACGATGGCGCCATCGACCACCCTACCGCGGCCGCTGGTGCGCGCGTCGATCAGCGCGCAGGCGATGCCAAACGCCAGGCCCAGCGCGCCGCCGGCGTCGCCCAGCACGGTCGGCCGCTCGCCGGGATGCGTTGACAGCGACAGGAGGCCGGTCGGAGCGACATAGTTCAGGTCGTGCCCGGTAGCCTGCGCCAGCGGCCCGGACTGGCCCCAGCCGGTAATCCGGCCATAGACCAGTTTCGGGTTGCGTACAGCGCAATCGGCCAGTGCAAGACCGAGCCGCTCCATCACGCCGGGCCGATGCCTTCGAACTCGACGACGCGTATTCCCATCAGCGGCGCCGGCATGCGTCCAGCTTTTCAGTTAAGCGCCACATTGAAGCCGCGCATCACGCCCGGCCTGAGCAGCAGGGCGTCATACCAGCGCTTGACCGAAGGATAGTCGTCAAGGCTGACCTGGTGCCGCGGGTGCCGCCACACCCAGCCCAGCAAGGCAAAGTCGGCGATGGAAAGCTCCTTGCCGAAATAAGCTGACTCGGCCAGGCGCCGGTCCATCACGCCATAGAGGCGCCGTGTTTCCTTGGTGAATCGCTCCAGGCCGTAGCGCCGGTCCGACTCGTTGCTTAGGGCGGCGAAATGGTGGACCTGGCCGGGCATGGGTCCGAAGCCGCCCATCTGAAACATCAGCCACTGCAGCACCTCGGTTCGGTCGCGCAAACTGGCGGGCCAGAATTTTTTGCTCTTTTCGCCCAGATAAATCAAAATCGCCCCCGACTCGAAGATGCTGATCGGGCCGCCTTCAGGGCTTTCGTCATCGACCAGCGCCGGAATTTTGTTGTTCGGGCTGATGCGCAGAAAGTCATCGGCGAATTGCTCGCCTTTGCCGATGTCCACCGTGTGGACGACGTAAGGCAATTCCATTTCTTCCAGCGCGATGCTGACCTTGCGACCGTTCGGGGTGGGCCAAGCGTAGAGATGAATCATTTTGAAGTAGGTGGTGTGCGGTTAAAAAATTTGTTGCCAAAAATCCGGGCTGGCAGCTACAGCCGCTCCAGATCGCGAAACAACTCGAAAATCTGCTGGCGCAGCCATTTGTGCCCCTGATCCTGGTGCATGCGGCGATGCCAATGCTGGCTGACGTCGTACACGGGATTTTCTATCGGAAGCGAAAGCACCCTGACCGCGTGCCCTTTCGCAAGAACATTGGCCATGCGATAAGGCATCGTAGCGATCAAACCCGTCGCGGCGACGACCTCGGCGACGCCGAAGTAGCTCGGTACGGCCATCGCCACTTTGGGCGCAAGCCCCGCCTGCTGCAAGGCCTTGGTGAAGATGGGGCTGGACGTTCCCCGGCTCTCCACCAATATGTGGCCAGCAGCGCTGAAGTACGCGGCGCTGATGCGCCTGGGCCCCTTGTCGCGCGAGACCAGGCAGACAAACCGGTCCTGAAAAAGGACCTGGTGAAAAAGTCCGGGCTTGCGCGTCGGCATGAAGCCGAACGCCAGATCGACATCGCCGTTTTCCAGCGCATCGGGCGTGTCCGAAGCGATGTGGACGATTTCGAGCGTGACGTTGGGCGCAACCGCCTCCAGCCGCCGCATCAGTTTGGGCGGCACCACCGGTTTCGCGCCGTCGGCCAAGGCAAGGCGAAAGCGGCGAGTCGCCGTGGCGGGCTCGAACTCCGGCGTTTCACGGTCCGCATGGTCCAGCAGCCTTAGCGCCTGCTCGATCGGCGCGAACAGTTTCGTTGCCCGCTGCGTCGGCTGCATGGTCTGGCCGGTGCGAACGAAAAGCGGATCGCTGTAGTGCTCGCGCAGCTTGGCAAGCGTGATGCTGACGCTGGGCTGGGGAAGGTCGAGCGCTTCGGCCGCGCGCGAGACGCTGCGGCGCTTGTACAGCTCGACAAAAACAGCCAGTTGCTTGAGATCGATGTTTGAAGGTAAGGCCATGGCTATTGCGCTTCACAATAACCTGAATTGGGCTTATCGCATAGCCTTCGGCGCATCGACAAATTACCATTACCCACACAAAACGATGGAGACAGCCAATGCTTTCAAACGCGGATATATCCGACGCCAATGTGGACTCGACCGAAGTCTGCAACCTTCAATTCCGCAGCTTTGGCACTCGCAGCCGGTTTTGCGGCCCCTGTTTTCCCATGCGGGTTGAGGAGGACCACCGCCCGGTCGATGAGGTGTTAAGCCAGCCAGGGGCGGCAAGGGTGCTGGTGGTCGATGGCGGCGCTTCGCTGCGGATAGGCGTATTCGGCGACCGCCTGGCGAAGCTCGCCATCAGCAACGGCTGGGCCGGTCTGGTGATCAACGGCGCGATTCGGGACAGCGCCGTTATCAACCAGCTCGACATCGGCGTCAAGGCGCTCGGCGCCACCGCATTGCGCGCAGCAACTCCAAGCCCGGCCTCTGGCACTATTGCGGGCGAACCCGTCAACTTTGGCGGCATACGGTTTGCCCTGGGCGCTTGGGTTTACTGCGACGAAGACTCGGTGCTGGTTGGCCCGCCCAATCTGAACGATACGCTGTAGATTCAGGCTAATTCAGTAAATACATTAACGGAGCAATGATGGCAACAGGCATGGTTCGTGAATTGGGCGCGGGAACACTGCCCGCGCTGGAAGCAAAGATCGCCTCGCTAAGCATGAGCCCAGGGTGGCTCAAGCGCGAGATACCGCTGGTCTATGCTGAAATGAAGTCGCAATTTTTGCCAGCGCAGTGGAAATACAGCCAGGCGCGTGAGCTGATGGTCCAGGCGGCGAAAGAGCTGGGCACCGACCTGGCCGAACGGCGCAATTTCCTGATGCGCAACCCGGTCGCCGGCAACGATTTCGCGACCTTGCGAACCATCATCTGCGCCTACCAGACAGTGCTGGGCGGTGAAACCGCGATGTCGCACAAGCACTCGCCGCATGCGCTGCGCGTCTTGCTCGAATCGAACGGCGCCTATTCGATCGTCAATGGCCACAAGCATCCGATGAACAGCGGCGACATCGTCCTGACGCCGGGCGGATCCTGGCACGGCCACGGGCACGAGGGGCCGGAGCAGGCTTTCTGGATCGACGGCCTCGACATACCGCTGACGCACCTGCTCGAGCCGATGTACTACAAGCCGCATCCAGAGCAATGGGAGCCGGTTACCACGGTGGCGGAGCAGTCGCCGATGCGCTTCGCATGGGCCGATACGCTGGAGAAACTAAAAACCGCCGCGGCGGATGAGGCCGGCCACTTCGGAACCAGCATCCACCTCGACACGTCCACCATGCCGACGCTGACGCTGAACGTCAGCGAATGGAAAAAAGGGTGGGCCAGCCGGCCCTTTCGCCATACCGCCAACGGCGTCTATGTCGTGATGCGAGGCGAGGGCACCTCAACCATCGGCGACAAGCGGTTCGAGTGGAGCTTTGGCGACGCCATCGCCGCGCCGGCCTGGAGCCGCATCGAGCATCACGCCAGCAACGACAGCGTTGTTTGCTGCATCAGCGACACGCAGCTGATGAGGTGGACGAAATACTACCGGCTCGAGGCGATGCAGTGACGTTGTCCAAAGCAGGTATGGATAAAAAGCAAATGCATCCCATTATCATCGCCGGCGGCGGTGTTGGCGGCCTCACGGCGGCGATCGCGCTCGGGCAAAAGGGCTTTCGGGTGCGACTGCTCGAGCAGGCCGAACAGTTTGCGCCCATTGGCTACGGCATCCAGGTCGGACCCAACGCGTTTCACATGTTCGACCGGCTGGGAATCACGAAATCGGTGCTTGCCTCATGCACCTTCCCCCAGGCTGGCATCATGCGCGACATCATGACCGGCGACGAGATCACCCGTCTGCCCATGGGCGCCGAGCTGCAAAAGCGCTATGGCCGCCCGTACGCCGTGATCCATCGCGGGGACTTGCATGAAGCGCTGCTCAAAGCCTGCTCGGCCCTGCCTGACGTGGAACTGCTGACCCGCTCGAAGGTTGAACGCTTTCAGGACCTTGGCGACAAGGTGGTCGTGACGACTGCCGCGGGAAAGCAATACCTGGGTGATGCCCTGATAGCGGCGGACGGCGTGTGGTCGGGGATCCGGGCGCAAATGAATGTGGCGACAGCGCCACCGCAAAGCCTCGGCTATGTCGCCTACAGAGCGCTGAAGACCCGGCAAGAAATTCCTGACGACTTGTTTGAAAACAACGTCAACCTGTGGTCCGGCCCCGGCTACCACATGATGCACTACCCGCTGCAATCCGACAGATTGTTCAACATCGTTGCCGTGTTTCGCAGCAGGCGCTTTGCGCAAGGGCTGCAAAACCACAGCGGCCCCGACGAGCTGCACGAGCTATTCGCCGGCGCATGCGCGCATGTCAGGCGCCTGCTGGAGTTCGTGGAAACCGGCAAGCATTGGGATATTTCCGTCATGGAGCCTGTCGCCACATGGGTGCGGGGCCGGGTGGCGCTAATGGGTGACGCGGCGCACGCGATGCTGCAGGCGATGGCCCAAGGCGCTTGCCAGGCGATCGAGGACGGCGTCTGGCTTGCCGAACACCTTGCCGGAAGCCCGGGCAATTACGAAAAAGCATTGGCGGCCTATCAGGCGCACAGGCAGCTTCGCGCCGTTCGGATGCAATACCAGTCACGCTTTTACTGGGAGGTATTTCATGCCAGCGGCGTGTATGCGGATTTGCGCCGCGACATGCTCAAGCGCTCGCCCCAGCAAGCCATCGAAAGCCTCGCCTGGGTATACGAGAAACAGCCGTTTTCTGATATTGTGCAACGCCAGGGAGTTGAAATTGAAAATATGCCGCTTCAACAATGATCGCGTGGGCGTGGTGCTGGGTGACGAGGTGGCCGCTGTCACCTCGGTTCTGCAACAGCTGTCGACCGCAAAATATCCGTTTCCAAGAGGCGACGCCTTCATCGCCGCCTTGCCCTCGCTGCTGCCTCAAATGCTGGAAGCCAGTCGGACTGCGCCGCGAATGCCGACGGCCAGCGTTGCATTGCTGAGCCCGGTAGCGAATCCGGGAAAAATCATCGCCGCGCCGGTGAACTACGTGGACCACCTGGCAGAAGCGGTGAACATGCCCGAACTGCACCATGGCAACCAGATACACCAGATTCAAAAGGTGGGGTTGTTTCTGAAGGCAACCAGCTCGCTTCACGGCTGCTCGCAGGGCGTTTATATCGAACACCCTGACCGCCGCAACGACCATGAGGTCGAACTGGTGGCGATCATCGGGAAGGCCGGATGAAACGTGCCGCGTGAAAAAGCGCTTGAATACGTCGCAGGCTATTGCATAGGACTTGACATGACGGTTCGCGGCAGTGAGGACAGAAGCATGCGAAAGTCCATCGATTCGTACACCGTAGCTGGACCATGGATGGTCACAGCGGACGAAGTGCCCGACCCGAACGATCTGGATTTGCACCTGACGGTCAACGGCGAAGAACGCCAGCGCGCCAACACCCGCGACCTGATTCTGGACGTCGCCGAGCTGATTGAATTCGCAACTTCCTACTACTCGATAGAACCGGGAGACCTGCTGTTTACCGGCACGCCGGCAGGAGTCGGCCCCGTCAAGGCAGGCGACGTGATTCATGCCGAGATCGCTTCGATTGGTGCGATGAGTGTGAAGGTTCGGGCCAAACGTGCATCGGTTTGAGTGCGTCTGCGGATTAAGCCAGCTTCTTGATTTCAGCAGGAGACAACTATGCAACGCCGCCAATTTACCCACATTGCCACTCTCGCCGCCATCGCCATGACGCCCGGCGGCAGCGCCTTGGCCCAAGCCGCGCCCTTCAAGGTCGGCCTGCTGCTTCCCATGAGCGGGCCGTTCGCCTCCACCGGCGCGCAGCTGGAGGCGGGTGTGCGGCTGTACATGGCGCAAAACGGCAATACCGTTGCCGGCCGCAAGGTCGAGATTGTTTTGAAGGACGACCTCGGCACGCCCGACGCCACCAAGCGGCTGGCGCAGGAATTGATTGCGAACGACAAGGTCGATGTGCTGGCCGGTTTTGGCCTGACGCCTCTGGCGTTTGCCACCGCGCCGCTGGCGACCCAGTCAAAAACGCCGATGGTCGTGATGCTGGCCGGTACGTCGAGCATTACCGAGGCGTCTCCCTATATTGTCCGCACCAGCAATACCCTGCCGCAAACCACGGCGCCGCTGGCTGACTGGGCGCCCAGGAACGGCATCAAAAAGGTGGTCACGCTGGTGAGTGATTACGGCCCTGGCATCGACGCTGAAAAAGCGTTTAGGGAGCGTTTTACCGCCAACGGCGGCCAGATGCTGGGTGAACTGCGGGTCCCGGTGCGCAGCCCTGACTTTGCGCCCTTTTTGCAAAAAGTGCGCGACCTGAAACCCGATGCGCTGTATGTTTTTGTTCCTGCTGGCGTCGGTTCGGCGCTGCTCAAGCAATTCAAGGAGCGCGGGCTGGACAAGGCTGGCATTCGCCTGATCGGCGACGGCGCGATCACCCTGGAGGATGTGCTCAACGACATGGGCGATGCCGCGCTGGGCGTTGTGACCTCGCACATCTACTCGACCTCGCACCCCTCGGCGCTGAACAAGAAGTTTGTCGCGGCGTACGAGGCCGCCAACAAGGGGGCGAGGCCGAACTTCCTGGTCGTTAGCGCCTATGACGGCATGCACCTGATCTACAGCGCGCTCAAGGCCACCAAAGGCGCGGGCGGCGGGGATGCGCTGTTGGCCGGCATGAAAGGCCAGCTGTTCGAAAGCCCGCGCGGAAAAATCTATATCGACGCGCAAACCCGCGACATCGTGCAGGACGTGTACATCCGCAAGGTCGAGAAAATCGACGGGCAGTACAACAACACCGAGTTCGATGTCATCAAGGATGTGAAGGATCCGGGCAAGATCAAGTAGGCCGGTCGCCAGTTCAGAGCGTCTTTCGCTAACGAAAATACCAGTCAAATCAGGCTCTCGCGCAATAGCGGCCGGCGAAGACAGCTATACAAAATATAGCAAAGCATGAAAATCGCAGGATAGGCGTGAAGAGCGCTTTTGAGGCACGGGTTCAGGCCTGCTACCCTCGGCGCTTATGGCCAAAAAGCTTCAAATACCTTCTGCTTCGCTGGAAGACAAGCCGATTCCAACCATTGGCTTCGTCATTCTCAGCCGGCTTGCCCAGGAGGATCAGACCGGCTATGAACTCGCCAGCTTCATGGGGCCGCCGCGAAACTACATCTGGGACGCCAGCCACAGCCAGATTTATCCCCTGCTGTCGAAGTTGACTGAACTCGCCTTTGTCACTTTTACCGAAGTCACGCAGACCGGCAAGCCGAATAAAAAGGTGTACCGCATCACCAAGGTGGGCCTGAGCGCGTTGCAAGCGTGGGTCATGGAGTCGCCGACGCCGATGACGCGCAGGCTGGAATTCAATGCCAAAGTCAATGCCCTGTGGCTGCTGCCGCGCAAAAAGGCGCTCGACGTGGTGCAGCGGCAGATAGACATGACGCTCGCCGAAATCGAGATGATCGAGGGGCACCAGCGCGAGGCGCAGGAGCGCACCGGCCTCAAATTTCCGCCGCCGCCCGGCAACAAGTACTCGGGCGTCTATGCGAACATCAAATACGCCATCGAGAGCCGTAAATTCATGATCGACTGGTACCGCTGGATTGAAACCGAACTGCTGGCCGGCAAGTCGGCGCCGGCTGAATAGCCGCCGCCTTATCCGGTCAAGCAGCGCCGGTGATCCGGTCAAGCAGTCCGGCGATGTCTTTCGGCAGCGCCGCGCCGCGCCAGGCGACATGCCCGTCGGGGCGCACCAGCACCAGCGGCGTTTCATAAAGCCGCTTGATGTCCGGCGTGTCAAGCGTCACTTCGCGCATTGGAATGCCGCGTTCGCCGGCCGCGTTCAAAAGCGCATCGGTCGAAACGCCTGGGTCGGTGCGGACCAGCACGAAGCCTTTGCCGAACAAATCCAGCGTCGATTTTCCGTCGCTGATCCAGACATGCGGCGCGCGGCAGCCCGGCCAGGTCGAGGGCTGATAGACCATGTGGTCGTCCGGCGGCTCGAGCGTGCCGTCCTGAACGCAAATCGGCGAGCCGCGGTAGCGGTAGCCGAGCTGGATGCCCTGCGTCCGGAATTCGCGCAGCCGCAAGGCGTGGATCTGATTGCCGACCGCGTTTCGGCGCGCCTGGGCTGCGGCTGACTCGTCATCGAGCAGGCTTTCAGGCAGGATGTAGGCGTCGAGCACCCGGTTGTTCGACGCCTCGTTGACATTGCGAATCGCGATCGGCCGGCGCTCGGCCTCATAGCTTGGCAGCAGGGCGTTGCCGCCCCAGCCTTCGAGCACCGCACTGATTTTCCAGCCCAGATCGACCGCGTCGCCAATGCCGGTGTTGGCGCCGAATCCGCCTTTGGGCCAGCGCAGATGCGCGGCATCGCCGACCAGAAAGACGCGTCCGGCGCCATAGTGTTCGGCAACCACACGGTGGCCCGCCCAGGGTTGCGCGCGCAAAATCTCGATCGGCATGGCAACGCCGATGGCCTCGGTAATGGCCGCCAGCGGATCCGGGTCGTCGCCGCGCTCGATATACATCGACATGCGCCACTCTTCGGCGCCATTGACCGTCGTGAAGTACGGGCGCCGCGGCGTGTTGACGGTGTGCAGCTGGAAAAACGGCCGGCCGAAATTCTTTTCCATCAGCGCGCGCAGCGCGGGCGCTTTGAAAGACACCGCGAAATTGTGACCTTCGCCAAAACTGCCGATGTAAGGAATGCCGAGCTGCTTGCGGACGACGCTGCGCGCGCCGTCGCAGCCAGCCAAGTAGCCGCAGGCAATTTCATACTGCTTTTGCGTCATCACATCTTCGACGCGGGCGACGACGCCGCGCTCGCTCTGAGTAAACGACAGCAAGCGGGTTCGGTAGCGCAGTTTGTCCTTGCCGAAGCGCTCGGCCGACGCTTTGAGCATTGGGTCGAACACCTGCTTCGGGCAGATCATGATGCCCTCGGGCGAGATGTCGCCGCTGGCCGCCGGCATGTCCGCGTTGGAGGGCCCTTCAAAAACCGCGAGCAGCTTGCCGGTCAACGACGTGGCGAATCCGACATGGATCGGATAGTCGTCCGGAAAGCCCGGATGGTGGCGCACCTGGCTGGCGATTCCCCAGCGGCGCAGATGCTCCATCGTCCTGGAAAATATGCCTTCGCCCGAGGGAAACGGGATCGCGCCGTCGCCCTCATCGACCAGCAAAAAATCGACCCCGCGCCAGCCAAGCTCATTGGCCAGCGCCAGACCCACCGGTCCGGCGCCGACGATCAGCACGAGAACCGAAATTTCTTTC
>CAXSGT010000005.1:21351-26103 GCA_964236835.1 uncultured Polaromonas sp. | reverse complement strand
CGAAGAATTCCGTAGCTGGTCGAAAAAGCGATCGCCGGCAACCTTCACAAGGCATATCCTGAGCCGCTTGAGATGCAGCGTTGTCGAGGCTGAAAAAGTTGTGGTCATTGATTCCAGAAAGAAAGTGTGAGGCAAAAATCATGAAGTTATGCACAGTGAGTCTGGAGGGAAATTCCCGCTTCGGCGCGCTCGTTGACCGGGGGTTTATCGATCTATCGGCGCTGTTCGGCGCCCGGTGCAAAGATTTAAAAGACTTTCTCCGACTGGACTTGATGGCCGAAGCCAGCCGCTATTTGCCCAATGCGCCGGCGATCCCGCTCGAAGGCCTGCAATTCGAGCCGGTGATTCCAAACCTGGAAGCCCGCATGTTCGCGCTTGGCTGGTCGTACAAGGACCATCAACTGGAAACCGGCAAGGAAGCGCCTTTGCATCCTTTCATTTTCAGCAAGCACCCCCAGGCGATGGTGGGCAGCGGCCAGCCCTTGGTGCGGCCGTTCGTTTCGGAGAAATTCGACTACGAGGGCGAGGTCGTCATCGTCATCGGCAAGGCGGGCCGGCACATCCCGCAGGAGCTGGCTATGGCGCATGTCGCCGGCTATTCCATCGCGATCGACGGATCGATTCGCGACTGGCAGCAGCACAGCGTGACGGCCGGAAAGAATTTCGACCGCTCCAGCGCTTACGGCCCCTGCCTGGTGACGCGCGACGAAATGCCCGACCCCAAGAAAATGGTGCTGGTCACAAGGCTCAACGGCGTTGAAATGCAGCGCAGTTCCTACGGGCTTTTGCAGTGGGAAACCGCGCAACTGGTCAGCTATGTTTCGACCATCTGCCGCCTCGAGCCGGGCGACGCCATTTCAACCGGAACGCCAGGGGGCGTGGGCCACAAGCGCAAGCCGCCGGTTTTTATGAAGGCTGGCGACTTGCTGGAAGTGGAAGTTTCAGGGATCGGCACGCTGTCGAACACCATTATTGATGAAGAGCGGCCTGCATAAGCGCGGTTTTTGTGAAAAAGAGGCAAAGCAAATGTGGCTGAAAAATACTTGGTATATCGCAGGCTTCGAGCCCGAATTGGAGCAGGCGTTGGTGGCGCGGCGCATCATTGATATTCCGGTCGTGATGTTCAAAACCTCCACCGGCGAGATCACCGCGCTCGAAGACATTTGCCCGCACCGGCTGATGCCGCTGTCGTGCGGCAAGCGCATCGGCGATGAGCTGCAATGCGGCTACCACGGCATGCGCTTTTCCGCGGCGGGCCAATGCGTTGCTGTGCCGGGCCAGCAGCAACCGCCTGCGACGGCAACCGTCAGGCGCTTTCCGCTGATTGCGCGCTACGGCTTTCTCTGGGTCTGGATGGGCGACGCCGCGCTTGCCGACGCCGGCAATATTCCCGACCTGCACTGGAACGACGATCCGGGCTGGACACCGTCGCGCGGCTACAAGATGGTGCATGCCGACTATCGGCTGCTGAACGACAATTTGCTCGACCTCGGCCATGAGAATTATGTGCACGGCAAATCCATCGGCAATGACGAGGAAGAATCGATCGCCGACTTTCCGCTGACCGTGACGGTTGAAGACGGCCGCATTGTGCGGGCGCACCGCGAGATGCCGAACATTTTGCCGCCGCCGTTCTTCGCCATGATGCTCGGCACCAAGGAACGCATCAACCGCTGGCAGACGGCCATCAACCTGGTGCCGTCGATCAACATGACCGACGTCGGCGCCTATATTGTCGGCCAGCCGCGCGAGGAGGCTTGCGTCAACCATGTGCTGCACCTCCTGACGCCGGAAACGGACACATCGACGCACTATTTCTGGTCCATCACGCGCAACTACCGGCTGGGCGAAGCCGATTTGACGGAAGCGCTGCGCGCCTCGGTATCGGCGACGTTTGACGAAGACAAGATTGTTCTGGAGCAGCAGCAGCAACAGATCACCAAGCTGAAGGCCACCGTGCCGCGCGTTGCCACCAAGCTTGATGAGGCGCCGATGCGCGCGCGCCGGTTGCTGGGTGAATGGCTGAAGAAAGAAAGCGAAACGCCGTATATCGCGCTGGTGCCGCTGCGGCTGGTCGAAGAGCATGGCACGCCCGTGGCGCAGTAAAAGCTTTGCAATTCAGGAAAACCAAAATGAAATTTCGCATCGAAGATTCCCCGTTTCCTCACGGTTTACGCCATCCTCGAAACCCGCTTGCCCGGCGGCTGCGAAATCTTGGCATCCACGCGGCCTTGTGCCTTGGTCTGGCGCTGTCCGTCACAGCCTCCCATGCGGCGCCATTTCCAGACCATGCGGTGCGGGTAATCGTGCCGTTTTCCGCCGGCAGCGGTGGCGACATCGCGGCGCGCGTCATCGGCCAGAAGCTCGCCGAAATCTGGAGCCAAAGCGTTGTCATCGACAACCAGGTCGGCGCCAACGGCATCATTGGAACGCAGGCTGCTTTGCGGGCGCCCGCCGACGGCTACACCCTGCTGGTGCTCAATGACGCGGCGATGACGGTCAACCCCGCGCTCTACCGCAAACTGCCGTACGACCCGGTGAAGGATTTCTCGCCGATTGCGCTGCTGGGCGAAACCCCCATGCTGTTGGTCGCGTCGCCCAACTTCCCGGTGCATTCGGTCAAAGAGCTGATCGACATGGCGCGCAGCAAGCCCGGCGTCATCGATTACGGCTCGGGCGGCAATGGTAGCGCCCAGCATCTGCCGATGGAAATGCTTATGGCCGCGACGCATACCAAAATGACGCATGTCCCGTTCAAAGCCATGTCCGCCGCGCTCACTGCCGTCGTCGCCGACCAGGTGCCGGTGATGTTCGCCGGCGCGTCCGCCGCGATGCCGTTTTTGCAGTCGGGCAAGCTGACCGCCGTGGCCATCGGCAGCGCGCAGCGTCTGCCGCTGTTGCCCAACGTGCCGACGGTGGCCGAGTCGGGCGTGCCGGGATTTCGCTACGGCACCTGGCTGGGCTTCGTCGCACGCGCCGGAACGCCGCCCGCGATCATCGAGAAAATAAATGCCGACATCAATGCCGCGCTGCGCTCGAAGGACGTTACGGACCGCCTGCTGACGCTTGGCTTTGTGCCGGCGCAGCCTGGCTCGTCCGATCAGTTCAGCAAGCTTATCGTTGACGATCTGGCGATGTATGGCAAACTGATCAAGGCGGCGGGGATCGAGCCCGCCAATTGACGCGGTGGAACAATAGCTGCCGTCAGGCGCTGGGGCAAATAGGGAAAGCCTGAAGCCTCTATCGTCCCTTTCTTGATATTGGAGACAGAACAATGAGCACCCTACAGCAATCTCAGGCGTCGAGGACCGATGGCGCCAGTGCGGCGCCTTCCGAGCCGGCGCCGTTTCGCAGCGTCTGGTCCGAGTTGCGTGAAACCTCGTTCCGCCAGGGCTGGGTTGACGCCGGTGGCGTCAGGACGCGTTACGTGCAGGCCGGTCCCGAAGACGCGCCGGCGCTGCTGATGGTGCATGGCACCGGCGGGAGTTGGGAATGTTTTTGCGCCAACTTGCAAGCGTTTTCCAAAGACTACAACTGCTATGCCTTCGATACGGTCGGGACAGGATTTAGTGACAAGCCGGACATAGACTACGAAATTCCTGTATATGTCAGCCATGTGCTCGGCTTCATGCGCGCGGTCGGCATTGAAAAAACGTCGATCATCGGCGTGTCACTAGGCGCTTGGATCGCCGTACGCTTTGCCTTGACCTATCCCGAGAAAACCCAAAGCCTGGTGCTGGTGTCGGCTGCCGGACTCCTCACCGATGCCCAAACATCGGCTGACATCAAAGGGGTCCGTTTCAATGCGGTCGATGATCCGAGCTGGGAAAATGTCAGCGCGGTGTTCAAGGGCTTGATCCTGGAAGAACAGAATCGGATTGGCGACTTCGTGGCGGTGCGCCAGGCGGTGTACCGGCAGCCCGGCATGCAGCGCGCGATGGAGCATATTCTTTGCCTGCAAGAGCCGGAAATCCGCCCCCGCAACCTGATCCTCGAAGCCGAGTGGCGGGCGCTGGCGGCGCCCACGCTGCTCATCGGCGCTGTTGACCATAAAGACATTTTCCTCGAGACGGCGCAGCGCGTCGCGAAATTGATCCCGCGCGCGGAATATGTCGAAATTCATCGCAGCTCGCACTGGTCTCAGTTTGAATCGTCCGAGGTCTTCAACCGCGCAGGGCTCGATTTCCTGCAGCGCACGATTCAGTGAGCCGGGCGCGCCTGGTTCGGCTGGAAGGCCAGTCCAACGGTATCGTGAATGGCGCCAAATAGCATTCACTTCAGGAGACAAAAAATGAATATTCGCAAATGCTGGCGCGTACTAGCGCTGGCGGCCATGACAGTGGCGATCTTCGTAGGCTTTGCCGGACTGCTGACCGCAACGCCTGCGCTTGCCCAGGACTATCCATCGAAACCGATCAAATTTCTGGTGGGATTTGCGCCCGGCGGCAGCACCGACATTATCAGCCGGTTCATCGCGCAAAAGCTCGGCGAGCGGCTGAACCAGCCCATCGTGGTCGAGCAACGACTCGGCGCCACCGGGATCATTGCCCAGGACGCGGTGGCCAAGGCGCCCCCGGACGGCTACACGATGGTGCTGCTGACGGGCGGCCACCCCACCTCCGCAGCGATCAAGAAAAAGCTCCCCTACCATCCGGTCAACGACTTCGGAATGGTCACGACGATCATCGAGTATCCGATGGCGCTCGGTGTCAGGCCGGACTCGCCCATCAAATCGTTCGCAGATCTGCTGGC
>CAXSGT010000005.1:19315-21251 GCA_964236835.1 uncultured Polaromonas sp. | reverse complement strand
CCGGCAACGACCGAGCGCTTCGCGCAGCTCGGAGGCGTGCCGGCGCCATCGACGCCCGATGAAATGCGCGGCCGGATCCAGCGCGAGATCGATCGCTGGACGCGTGTGGTCAAGCTGCGCAATATCGAACGGCAGGACTAGCGTCGATTTATCGGCTCCGTGCCATCAAAATTTGACGGCTCAAGCCGCTTCATCGCGCATGGCCTGCAGTAAAGCGGAACCTTGATTGGCTGAATGCAGGTAGCCAGTGACGGAAGCAAGTTCCAAAATCTTGAGCAATTCCTCCCATGATGCGCCATGCTTCCTGGCCGCGCGGGCATGGTGCTGGGCAGCTGGATGCCCCTCGACCAACAGCATGCCAAAAAGGATCAACTGCGTAAACTTGTCATCGAAAACATCTGAATACAGCGCTTTTGCACGCAGTTTTTCGAAGCCAAGCAAGAGCTCCTTGTCCAGGTCGCCCAGCAATTTGAATCTGGCACCCGGCATGGCCGGCATGGAGCCGAAAAGGTCCACATAGGATTGTGCGAACTTGTCAATGCTGTCGCCGTCTGAAGATACGGGGTCTGGCTGAGGGTTAGTCAAGTGCTGCTCCAGTTGGGTTGATAATTTCGGCTCCGAGAAAGCGCCGCGCTTTTACATTCCAGAATAATTGCTGAACACCAAAGCCCTGAGCCACTTGTGACCTGCATCGGCATGCACCCTGTCATGCCAGAACTGGAACACTTCGCTGACAGGCGTTTCAAACGGCAATGCGGCCGATGTGACCGTCTCCAAGCTTGAAAGGCTCTTGGCCAGGCGCTGGGGAACGCAGATGATTAAATCGCTGGCGGCAACGACTTCGGCAATTCCCAGTCCGTGGGCCAGCTCGATCACCACTTTTCTCTGCACGTTGTGCTGGCGAAACAGGTCGTTGAGGAAGATTTCAAAACTGTCATGGCTTCCAGCCGATGGATGGTAGATGGCATGCCGAGCGTCCAGGAATTTCGCTAGCGTCAGGCCACCCTCCAGTGCAGGATGGCCACGCCTTGCCAGCACCGTATAAGTTCTGGCAAACAGCCGCTGCTGATGAAAGCCCGCCTGAAAGCGATCGAAGGTTCCAATCGCCAAATCGATTTCGCCATCGGCCATCATGCCCTGCGCAACGCGCGGTGAAACATCAAGGAGCGAAATGCCGACGTGCGGAGCCTCTTGTTCCAGAACTTTGACCAATCTCGGCATGAGCATGAGCTGGCCGACATCGCTGAGGTAAATCCTGAAAGTTCTCTCGCACGACGCGGCATTGAAAGAGCGCACCGCCGCGACAGCGCACTGAATTTGCTCGATAGACAGCTGAATCGGCCCGGCCAAGCGCTCGGCAATCAAGGTGGGCATCATGCCTTGAGGCATCGACACAAACAATTTATCGCCAAAATGCAGTCGCAGCCGCCGCAACGCGTTGGACACGGCGGACTGCGTCATATTCAGCTCCTCGCCGGCGAGCGTCGCGCTGCGCTTGCGCAAAATGGCGCAAAACACCAGCAGCAGATTCAAGTCAAGCTTGCTGGAGTCCGACACCGTCATGGCTGGGCTCGGTCCGCTGGTTGACGACGAGAATCCATTTTTGAAAGGCGTTGAGCTGACCTCGCATCAGCGTCATCGTCTGGCTGTCGATACACCGGCCCGAAGCGTCGAATTTTTTTTCCGCCATGCCGATGAAAATCTCGGGCTTGATCAGAGTCGCCGCGCCTACCGCATCCAGCACACGCCTGAGTTCATATTGAACCCGCGCCCCGCCTAGCGGCCCTGTCGCCGCCGACAGGATCATGACCGGCATGTTCTCCATCGGCTGCGAAGGCAGCCGGGATACCCAGTCGAGCGCATTTTTGATCCTGGCGGGGATCGAATGGTTGTATTCAGGGCAGGCGATTAGCAATCCATCCGAGTTGACGAGCGC
>CAXSGT010000005.1:10417-19215 GCA_964236835.1 uncultured Polaromonas sp. | reverse complement strand
GATTCGCGAAGCGCATAAACATGGTAGCCCAGATCGTATGCCGCCACGGCCGCTGCATAGACGCAGACATCAGTCGTAAAACCTGCGACGGCGACATTCCGAATGCCTTTGGCGCGAAGGATTTCATTAAGCCCGGTTCCGCCAAAGGCGCTGACCTGCGCGCGGGGCGCTAAAACGAGGTCCTTGTATTCGGCTTTCGGCGTCAAGGGCGGATAGTAGGCAGCCTCCTTGCTGCCAATTTTCCAGGCTTGGCGCATTAATTGCCCGCGGTGAAAGCCGCCCGGGTTGGTGGCGTCAACTTCCCGGTAGTCCTGGGTATAGCCTTCGGTCACGTGGATGATCCAGGCGCCTTTGCTGCGCGCTTCATTGACCATGCTGACGGTTTTGTCGAGCATTCCCTTGTCGTAGTCCGGTTTGAATTTGGCATACCAGGCGCCATCGGGATTGACGAAGTTACCTTGGAAATCGATCAGGATAACCGCAGTTTCGCTTGCCTGGAGGGTCGTGGGCGGCGCCGGAACCTGGGCCTTGGCCATTGGCGCAAAACCCATCGCTGAGCCGATAATCAGGGCGCCAAGGAGGCGCGCTGTTTTTGCATAGCAGTTGAACATGTGGATTCCTTTGACTGACGCAGGAGGAGTAGATCGCAGTGCGCAAATGATGGACAGGCTTTGGTGTGGCGGCAAGCTTGCGAGGTAAATTGCAAGCATTTCGCATATAAATAGCCTTGAATAAAAACTCTTTCTATGATTGCGTGGTTTCTTCAGAACCGACGAATCAGCAACGGAGGCATGATGCAGAAACTAAAATTTCTTTTCGCGGCGTTATTGATGCTTGCGCTGAGCGGACACGCGCAACTGGCTTATCCCAGCCGGCCAGTGGTGATCGTGGTTCCGTCCGCGCCGGGCGGTGTGAACGACGCGCTCGCACGCGCTTTGGCGCAACGTTTGAGCGCCTCGTTCAAGCAGCAGTTCATTGTCGAAAACCGCAGCGGCGGCAACACGCTCATCGGTGCGGCCTATGTCGCCAAGTCGCCGCCGGATGGTCATACTTTGCTTTTGACGGCCGAAGCGACGCTGACGATCAATCCGATGATGTACAGCAAGCTGCCTTACGACGTCGAGAAAAATTTTGCACCCGTCGCGGCGCTCGTGAGCCTGCCGCAAAGTTTCGTGGTAGGTCCTTCGGTGGCGGCAAGCGATCTACAGACATTTTTGGCCAGCGCCAAGGCAAGCCCTGACGCGATGTCGTATGCGACGCTAGGGCAGGGCTCGACTGCGCATCTTTTTTTCGAGCTCTTTTCACGGATGACCGGTGTCAAACTGCACGGCGTTGCCTACAAGGGCGCTTCCGCTGCGTTGACCGACGTCATGGGCGGGCATGTCGATTCCATGATCGTCTCGACCGGTTTGGTCGCGCCGCATGTGAAGGCGGGAAAATTGCGGGCTTTGGCGGCGGCGGGGTCCAAGCGTTCGGCTTTATTGCCTGATGTTCCGACATTCGCCGAAGCGGGCGTTGCCGATTTCTCGCCGACCTCATGGTTTGCGGTCGCGACGGTCGCGGGAACGCCCAACGATGTCGTGCTCAGGCTTAATTCTGAGATCAACAAAATATTGCACGATCCTTCTTTCAAGACCGAAATGCTCGACAAATATGCGTTCGAGGTCATTGGTGGGCCGCCCGCGAGGATGACCGCCTTGATCAAAACGGAAACGCACCGTTGGACGGAAATTATTCGGGATGCGAAAATCAAACTGGACTGACGGGGCCGCAGCCGCGGTCGCTTGCCCAAGGCATTCGATTCAGTATGCCGCGCTCGTCATCACGGTTTCGTAGCCCAGAACAACTCGATTCCTTTCCAGCTGAAATCACCTGGGTCGGTCACCAGACCGTCGATCGCCGCATGCAGGTCCGCAGGGCTGTAGTAGGGAAACTGATCGATCCCCCAACCCATCCGCGAGAAGATTTTTTCCACCCAGCTTTCAATATGGATATCCTGGCTTGCAGCCGCGATCATATTGGGGCCAAAAGTAATTTCCGCGAGTACCAGCTGCCGGCCCGTTTTCATCACCCGCAGAAGTTCCCGTGCGGTATCGGTCCAGTCGTCGGTGTGCTGCACGGCTTGCAGTACCGCCACGCAGTCGAAATACCCGTCTGGATAATCTTTGGTGTAGTCGAATTGCCATGTGGCCAGCACGCCTTTGCGGCCTCGAATTCCGTTGACGTAGGCGGATCGTGCCTTTTCGGTGATATCGACAACGACCAGTTCGCCTTCGGAGCCGATCTTGCCAAGGATGGTTTCGTCGAAGCCGCACTCGGCGACGCATTCGCCGATCACCAGAACCTTGTCTCCATGGCGCAGGGCAAGCTTGTCGAACATGAGATCGCGCACCACGGTGGCCTTGTCGCGCCACATGTAGGGCAGCGTGCCGAACAGCATCGCGCGGCACCACCTTGCCTGTTCAGCCTTGTCAAAAATCACGTCGCCAAGAATTTTTGCTTCGGCTGGGCCCATGTATTGCCATGGATCTGTGCTAACGGTGTTCATTGCATTTTCCTTAAAACTTTATTGGGCGATCGCGAAATGAAGTTTGCCGCGCACAGCAAACGCTAAACCCTGACTTTGGACAAGGTCTGAGGCGCAAACAGCTCCTCGGGCGCGAGTTTGCGGTGGCTGACGCCCTGCGCCTGGGCAAAGCCAAGAAACGCCTCCAGCGCGCGCCGATTCGCGTCAACGCCATAAGGCCAGAAATCCTCGCCGAACAGTTCGCGCACCTTGTTCACATGCGACTGCAAAAATGGCAGCGGCACATGCGCCGCGGTGATTTCCTTCAGGCGTTCCAGCGAACGTCGCTTGGCCTCCTCGAAGGCGTTCAACAGATTTGTCGCAATCCATGGGTTGCGCTCGAACGCCTCTGTGCGGATAACCAGCGTATGCATGATCGGAAAGACGCCGGTTGCCTGGTAGTAGGCGCGCTCGGCAGGCTCGAAGTCACGGTACAGGCGGCGTATGCCTTGCCCGAAATGGCGCGGGGCGCGCGCCGACAACACCGCGTCGAGCTCGCCGTTCATCAGCATCGCGTCGAGCGATTTTTCGGGCTCGCTGCGCAACTTCAAGCCGTCGGGCAGATTCAAAGCGACTTCTTCCCTGCGCCCCGGATCGTTCACGCCCGCCTGCACCCATTCCACCGACGTCAGCGGCACATTGAAATCACTGCCTAGCATGCCGCGCAGATAAATGGTCGCGGTCTGCGCCCATTCCGGAACGCCGATGCGCTTGCCTTTGAGCTGGCTCGGGTCATCGATGGCGCTGCTTTCCAGCACATAGATCATCGAATGCCGAAAGACCCGCGACACGAAGACGGGAATGCCCGTCAGGCTGCGGTCGCCCTGCGAAACCATCGATGCGAATCGGCCCATCGACATTTCCGAAACATCCCATTCGCGGTAGCGCGAAAAGCGGTGAAAGACCTCCTCGGCTGGCAACATCGAAGGATGAAGCGCAACACCTTCGACTGGCACACGGCCGGAAATCACATCGCGCGTCTGGTCGTAGTCGCCGATGGCGATGGACAAAGCGATGCGGCTCATTGCAGCTTTGCGCCGGACAGCTTGATCAGTTTTTCAAATTTGGCCGATTCGGTTTTCATGACGTCGCCGAACTCGCGCGCCGAGCCGCCGATAACGACGATGCCGAGCGCGTTGAGCTTGGCCAGCACCGTCGGATTGCCCAAGGCTTTGGTAATGGCCCCATTGAGCTTTGCCACCACCGCTGGCGGAGTGCCCGGCGGCGCCAGCACGCCGACCGAGGTGGACATGTCAAAACCGGGCAGGCCCGACTCCGCCACCGTCGGGATATCCGGGTTCGCAGGCGATCGCCTGGACGTGGTGATGCCGAGCACCTTCAGCTTGCCTGCCGAGATCGCCGAAGCGACAGCGGCATAGCCTAAAAAAGCCATGTCCGACTCGCCCGACATGAGCGCTACGCTCACCTGCGGGCTGCCTTTGTACGGCACGTGCAGGATGTCCACTTTGGCCATCGACTTGAACAGCTCGCCGGTCAGATGATGAAGCGAGCCGCTGCCGACCGATCCATACGACAGCTTGCCCGGATTCTTGCGCGCGTAGTCGATAAGCTCAGTCACCTTGGTCGCCGGAATCGACGGATTGACGACCAGGAATGTGGGCAGCTCGCCGGCCCGTATGACCGGCGTGAAGTCCTGCACGCCGCGATACGGCAGCTTGGCGTAGAGAAAAGGATTGACGGCCCAGACCGAGCTGTCGGCGAAAAGCAGCGTGTAGCCATCGGGCTCGGACTTGATGGCGTAATCAGTCCCGATAATGGCAGCAGCGCCGGGGCGGTTGTCAATCACCAAGGGCACGCCCAGGCTTTCAGCGACCGGATCCGCAATCAGTCTGGCAAAGGTGTCGGGTGTGCTCCCGGCCGCATACGGCACGACCATCTTGATCGGCCGCGATGGGTAAACATCGGCCGCCAGGGCAGTGCCTGCGCCCATTGCGGCTGCAAAAAGCATCGCGGACACGGCACCGGAAAAAAGTGATTTGAGATAAGTTTTAACTCTCATTCGTTCAAGGCAATACATGGGTGATTCCTTGTAAGGTCGGCCTAACGCGCCTGCTGATCGGCCTTGACCGAGCCTTCGCGCTTGGGCTGGGCGTCGATCAAAACAAAAGCGATGCGCGCCGGCGTGCTGCCGCGGTTGATCCAGGCATGGTTGGTGCCGCGCTGGATCATGATGTCGCCGGCTTTCATGCGGACGGTGTCGCTATCGAGCGCCATCTCGATTTCGCCCGCCATGCAGATGACATAGTCCACGGTGTCGGTGCGGTGCTGGCCGTGAAAGGAATTTCCGGGAAGCAAGTCCAGCACGGCAAAACGCGTTCCGCCGACGGGCGGCGCGGTGCCCAAACGGCGCGCGCCGGCATCGCCTTCGGCCAGCAAGTCGGCGGGCGCCTGGTCGGTCACCCACATCAACGTGGAAGTCACCTTGTCGTCGGGATGTTTGGCGTTCGTCGGCGCGCCGTCCATCAGCACCACGGCCTTGCCGGCGGCGTCGTGGCCGGTCACGATTCGTCTGAGGGTGGAAAGCATGGTCAAACCGCCTTGTGTTGAGGCGCTGTATCGGCGGGAAAGCCCAAACCCGTCAGCGGGGTCGAGCCGCCGGGGACCGGCGCATCGAAGCCGACCAGGACAATCGCCACCATCGTGTAGAAGCCGACGACGGAAATCAACTCGATGAGCAGCGGCAAGCCGAGCAGCGCTTCAGCCTCCCGGTAGGTCGCATCGCCCAGGGCTCGTTGCGTTTGAAGTTCACGCGAGACCTTGTAAACGAGGCGTTCGTCCGCTCGCGAAAACACCGGTTCGCGGCCCTCCCTCAGGGAATCCACGATCGCGGCGTCGAGCCCGGCGGCGAGCGCAGCCTGCGCATGGGCATACCACTCGTACTGCGCGGTCCAGCTCCGCGCCACCACCAAAATGGCCAGTTCGAACAAGCGCTTGTCGAGCAGGCCTTTGATGCGCAGCACATTGCCCAGCTGATTGGCCTTGTCGGCAAGTTCAGGATTGCGCAGCCAAATGGCGAAGGGCCCGCGCACGACGCCGCCGCGGGGGCCGGCGATCTCTTCGTATATGCGGCTTTGCTCTGGCGTTCTTTCGCCGGCGCTAAGGTCTGGTACGCGCGACATTTTTAGTCCCCTCAATCAAGTTTGGCGCCGGTGAGCCTGACCAGCTTGCCGGTTTGCTCATAATCGTCGTGGATGAATCTGGCGAAATCCTGCGGCGTTTTCGCCGGTGCGGGCTCCAGGCCTTTTTTGATGATCCATTCCTCACGGAAATCCGGCTGCGCCACCAACTTCTGGAAAGCCGCGTCGATTTTTCCAACCACCTCTTTTGCCGTTCCCGCCGGCGCAAACAGTCCCATCCATTCAGTGGCAATGAATTTCGGATAACCCGCCTCGGCCGCCGTGGGCACGTCCGGGAACAGTACCGAGCGGTGGCTTGAGCCCACGGCCAGCGCCTTGAGTTTGCCGCTGCGCAAAAAGCCATCTACAGCGCTCATGGTGACAATCATGAGCGAGATCTGGCCGCCGGCAAGATCGGACACGGCAGGCGCCGAGCCTTTGTACGGGACGTGCGTCATTTCGATATCGGCAATTTGCGAGAACGCTTCGGCATTGAGGTGGCCGGTCGAGCCGCTGCCCATGGAGCCGTAATTGAGCGACTTGGGTTTGGCCTTGGCCAGCGCAACGAGCTCTTTCAATGAATTGACCCCCAAGTCCTTGTTCACGATGACGGCCTGCGGCAGCACGCAGCACATTGCGATTGGCACGAGATCCTTGCGCGGGTCGTAATTCATCTTGCTGTAGAGATGCGGGTTGGCAACGATAGGCGAGCTGGCGGTGAAAAACAAGGTGTAGCCGTCGGCTGGCGCTTTTGCAACCGCTTCGGCGCCGATCGTCGCGTTGCCGCCGGGCCGGTTATCGACGATGACAGGTTGCCCCAAGCTTTCGCCCAGGCGCACCGCCACGGCACGCGCTGTGGTGTCGATCGCCCCGCCGGCCGCGTACGGCACGATGAATTTGATGGGACGGCTGGGCCAGGTTTGCGCCGCGGCTGACGCCGCCATGATCGCCGTGGTCACCAGCGCGGCTAAATGTACGCAAGAAGAAAGAAGTGGTCGCATAGTGTTCCTTGTGGTGTCGATGGACAATATGGAATTCATTCCACAGTGATATTGAGGTCCTTGACCAGTTTTGCAAAAACCTGCGCGGTGCCGCGTATTAAGTCCGCGTACTGCTCGGGGCTGCTGACGCGGGCCTCAAGGCCCAGGTCGCCCAGACGCTTTGCAAAGTCAGGCATCTGCCCAATAGCGACGATGTGCTGATTCAATAGCTGTATGACAGGCGCGGGTGTCTGCACCGGCGCAAGAAACCCGACCATGTCGCTGACGTTGTAGCCTGGCAATGCGTCTGACACCGGCCTGACTTCCGGCGCCAGCGGGCTTTTGTCAAGCGTGGTGACCGCGATTAGCCGCAATCGCCCGGCCTTCACCTGCGGCAGCAAGGCGCCCAGGGCCGAAACCACGAGCCCGATATCGCCGGCAATCGCCGCTGGAATCGACTGGGCGCCGCCCTTGTAAGGGATGTGGTTCACATTGATGCCGGCCCGAACGCGGAAAAGCTCCATCGACAGATGGTGCGACGTGCCCACGCCCGCCGAGCCATAGGCAAAGCCGGGATGGGCTTTTACATAGTCGATCAGGGTTTGCGCCGACGTGATCGGCAATGCCGGATTGACCGCGAAAAACAGCGGCACGGCGGCAACCGGCGTGATCGGCAGCAGATCGCGCAGCGGCTGATAGGGCAGCTTTGGGTTGAGTGCCGGATTGATGCACAACTGGCCGAAATCGGCCACCAGCAGGTTGTATCCGTCAGGTGGTGACTTGACGACGATGTCCACGGCAATCGCGCCGCCCGCGCCAGGCTTGTTGTCGATCACCGCCGGCTGGCCCCACTGTTCGCTCAGTTTTTGGCCTACCGCGCGGGCGACGATGTCGGCCGCCCCGCCCGGCGTAAAGGGAACGGTGATGCGCACGGGCCGCGATGGATAGGACGCAGGTGCCTGGGCTCGCGCCGCAACGCCCAGCGCAAGCAGCGCGCCGCCAGCCACGAGGCCACGCCGGGAAAGACCGTCTGGAGAAAAGTTGCTATTCATGGGAAACACCTTGCCGCTATTGCGGCTCGATTTTTGCCTTCTTCACCAGCTCGCCATAGCGAACGGTATCCTTGGCGATCAGCGTGTCGAACTCCGAAGGTGTCGATGGCCACGACTCGATGCCCATGCCGGCCAAACGCGCTTTCATGTCGGGCGCCTGAAGTATTTCACCGACGTCTCGGCTGATTTTCGCGATTACGGGGGCCGGCGTGCCCTTGCGCGCGATCAGCCCGACCCAGGCTTCGACCACATAGCCCTTGGGCCCGCCGGCCTCCTCCACGGTCGGGATTTTTTCGAAGCCGGCCAGCCGTTTGCTCGAGGCCACCGCCAGCAGGCGCATGCGGCCGGAATCGACAAAAGGCTTGGTGCTTGAAACCGAGCCAAGAAACCAGGACACGTCCTGGCCCGCGACCGAGGTCAGCATCTGACTCATCTCCTTGAAGGGGGTGTGCAGCATGGCGGTATCGGTCATTTGTTCGAACTGCGCGCCGCCCAAGTGCGAAGGGCTGCCCACAAAAGGCGAGCCATACGACAGAACGCCGGGCTGAGCCTTGGCCATCGCGATCAGTTTGGGAACGCTGTCGATTGGCCCCGCTGTCGAAGTCGCGATAAAAAATGGATTCTTGAACAGCGTCGTGACGCCTGCGAAATCCCGGGCGCTGTCGAAAGGAGTGATTTTGTGTATGTGCGGGTTGACCGCGACATGGCCGTTGTCCACGACCAAAAGGGTGTAGCCGTCGGCAGGCGCGCCCTTGAGGCCCTGGATCGCGAGAAATCCGCTGGCCCCTGGCCGGTCATCGACGATGACTTGCTGCTTCCATTTGTCCGAAAGCCGCTCGGCGATGATGCGGGCAACGGTGTCCGGCCCGGTTCCCGAGGAATACGCCAGGATCAGGCGCACCGGCTTGTCGGGGAAAGCGGCTTGCGCCGGCACCGTTGCCGGCCACAACAACGGCGCTGCCGCCAGCAAGGCGTTGACCCATTTTTTTCTCATCGACATGTTTGCATCTCCTTTTTGTTCAACCAAACGAAGTTGACGCCGCACCGTCTGCGTTCGACCGGC
>CAXSGT010000005.1:0-10317 GCA_964236835.1 uncultured Polaromonas sp. | reverse complement strand
GGGCTGAGTTCGTCGAGTTCTCCCGCCACGCACAGGTAAGGAATCTTGATGCGGTCGAGATAGGGGAACAGGTCTAACGACAATGCAAATTCGTCGAATTCTTTCTCGTCCGTATAGCCTGCCATGTACATGAAGCGCTGTTTGAAAGTCGGCGATGCCTGCTCAAAAACGGTTTTCCATCCTGGTTCATGCGCCACCGCCTGCACCGCGCACGCTTTGAACCGTGGCTCGCCCGCCACCGCCAGCGTCGCGGCGAACGAGCCGAAACTGGTCGCGCTTACTCCTACGCGTTGAAGGTCGAACTCCGGGCGTTTTACTAGCCAGTCCATGACGGCGCTGCCGGTTTTGAGCCAGCTTTGCGTTGAGACCTTGATGCCCAGCAAAGCCGACTCGTACTGGCCGGGTCCTTCGATCGCCAGTACCGCAATGCCGCGATTGAGCCACCGGTCGCCGTACAGCGATGTGGCGCGCTCCTTGAAGCCATCCATGCCGGGGATGGACACAACCAGCGGCAGTTTGCCTGTCGGCCAGCCCGCTGGCAAATGCAGCCAGGCAGGCAAGAACCTGCCGTCGAACGGGATCCAAACTTCCTCAACCACGTGGTCAGCGTGCCGCGCGTACTTGCGAAAGCACTGCCTTTTGCGCATGTTGAGAAAGACGTTTCGATCGTTGTTGTCATCAAGAGGCCACTGCGCGGAGGCCCACATGTTGGCTGCGATGTAGAAGTGCTCGCGCGCGCTCACCCTTTCGCCGGCATGCTCGGCGGTCAGCGCCAATTGCTCGCGCCTTAGGGCGGCGGCCTCAAACACCGGGCTGATGTCGGCGAACTTTTTTACTTTGTGGCGGATATCGGCGGCGTCCGCCAACGCCTCGACGCCGCAGGTCGCCACCAGAGCGGGAAGCCTTGGCTGGTCCCAGTCGATGCCGTTGGCCTCGATCACATTGTCAATCAGCCAGCGTTGTTGCCGCCACCTCAGCGTGCTCGGATTGCCCAGCGCCGCTGCGGGCGTAATGCCCGCCGGAAAGCCTTCAAGTGTGGCGTCGTTGGTACTCGACATCGATTTTCCTAAAGCCGCCGCGTCAGTCCAGCGTGGCGCCGGTAAGTTTGATCAACTGGGCGGTTCGGGCGGAGTCAGCCTGAATGAATTTTGCGAAGTCGGCTGGTCCGCCCAGGCCTGATGGCTCCATGCCCCGTTTCACAATCCAATCGTTTTTGAAATCGGGCTGCTCAAGAACCTTGCGAATCGCAGCGTCGAGCTTGAGTACGATCTCCTTCGGGGTTCCAATCGGTGCAAAAACGCCCATCCAGTCCGAAGCCACATAGTTCGGAAAACCTTCCTCGGCGACAGTCGGGACATTCGGAAACAGCGGCGACCGTAGAGGAGACGCGACCGCAATGGCCAGAAGTTTGCCGGATCGTATATAGCTTTCGGAGAAGCCAAGCGTTGCAATGATGGCCGATACCCGTCCCGACATCACGTCGGTGATCGCCGGGATCGACCCCTTGTAGGGCACATGGGTGATATCGATGTTTGCCAGCTTTTTGAAAGACTCGGCATTCAAATGGCCGCTGGAGCCGCTTCCCATCGAAGCGTAATTGAGGGCGCCCGGCCTTGCGCGAGCCAAGGCGACGAAATCCTTGAGTGTTTTGGCGCCGAGTTCGGGACTCACCAGGATCGCCTGCGTCATGATGCAGCAAAGCGAAACCGGCGCCAGCTCCTTTAACGGATTGACATTCAAGCGCTTGTACAAATGCGGATTGGCAACAATAGGCGCTGCGGAGGTGAACAGCAAGGTATAGCCGTCGGGTGCCGACTTTGCGACGCTGTCGGTGCCGATGGTGGCATTGCCGCCTGCGCGGTTTTCGATAACGATGGATTGGCCAAGGCCTTCGCCCAAGCGCTGCCCCACAGCGCGGGCCATGGTGTCTATGGCGCCGCCCGCAGGGTAGGGAACAATCAACTTGATAGGCCGCTCTGGATAAGCTTGCGCCAGCGCCATAGTCGAGGCACCCAGCAGCACAGCGGCCGCCGCGAGCCCGAGCGCTTTTTTAATCATGGCTTTTCCTGCAACATTTTTTTTAATCGCCACCCGCATCTCGATCAATTCACGGCCTGCTGCGCGGGTGTTGCGCCCCACCTGGCAGCGGCTGCGGATTTCGCACCGCGCACGCGGTCGATCAACGACTCGCAGTCGGCAGGCAGGTTGTCGCCACGCCACGCCACGTGGCCATCGGGCCGAACAAGCACCAACTTTTTTTCATAGAGCAGGCGGGCTTCCTGATGATCGATCGAAATTACGGAAAGCGGCAGCCCGGCTTTTACCGCCGCTTTTTCGAGAGCCTTGACATCGCCAGCGCCGAAATTGAGCAGGGTGAAACCGGGGCCAAAGAGGTCAAGAATGCTCTGCTGGCCTTCTTTGAGCCATACATGCGGCGCTCGGGCGCCGGCCCGCGCGGTGGGCCGGTACTCGTCCGGGCTTTCATCGTCAGGCGCGGTCCCGTCATCGACCACCACCGGCGACGGAAAGTAAACGTGGCCTAGGTGGATGCCAATCGGGTGCCAGGCTTTTTGGTTGGCTTTGACCAGGCGCTTGCCGACTTCAGCACGCAGCTGCGCGCCCTCAGGCGTTGGCTGGTCGATGCCGGGCGCGTTTAGCTCATCGACCAGCCGGCCATAGTTGCGCAGCGACTCTTCCGCGGCTCGGGCCGATGCGGGACGGCGCTCGAAATCGTAACTGGCCAGCAAGTGCTCGCCGCCCCAGCCTTGCAGCACGGCCGACAGCTTCCAGCCCAGGTCCCAAGCGTCGAGGATGCCGGTGTTCATGCCGAGGCCGCCGTTGGGCGGGTGCGCGTGCGCGGCGTCGCCGGCGATAAATACCCGGCCGTCCATGAAGCGATCGGCCACGGTGGATTTACGCACCCAGCTGGAGGTGTCGCGCAAGGTGTAGCCGACCCCTTCGCCAATGCAGCGCTTGACCACGTCATCGAGGTCCATGTTTTCAACCTCGGTATCGCCCACGCCGATGAGCTGGATGCGGTACAGGTCGCGTCCGTCGATGGTGGTCAGCACACACCAGACGCCGCGCTCGCCGACGAACAGGTAACGGTAGGCGTCGCCGATGCGATGTTTTTCAACCAAATCGGGAATCGTCAAATAAATGCTCATCGACACGTCGAGGTGCTTGGCGCCCCTGACTTCTATGCCCAGCAGCTTTCGCACCGTGCTGGAGTAGCCGTCGGCGCCGACCAGGTATTGGGCACGCACCGTGTGCGGCGTGCCCGCCGCGTCGCGCAGCAATGCCGTCACGCCGTGGTCGTCCTGCACAAACGACTCAAGCGCGGTCAGGTAGCGGATGTCAATGCTGGGCTGAGACAGCGCGCAATTTTTCAGAATCGGGTCGAACCAGGTCTGCGGGCAAGGCCGCTCGCGCTCGGGGCTAAACGGCGTGTCGTACGGTACCGTCAGCGGCGGGGTCTTGACGCGGCCGAGCTCGTGGCCCTGAAGCGTGGTCACGAAAACACTGTCGAGTCCGTGGTCCAGCGGAAACCCCCAATTGCGCACCTCGCCCGCCAGTCCCAGCTGGCGGCAAAACTCCATGGTGCGTACGCTGACGACGATCATCTTGGCCGACCCCATGCGGTCTTCGTTGCGTTCGACCAGCAAGGCTTCAACGCCTGCCTTGCCGAGGTAGGCGGCAAGGGCCAAGCCGATAGGACCGGCGCCCACGATCAATACCGGCACCTCCGCCGGCAGATTGATAGGCGCGTTCTTGTCCATGGTGGTGTGCGCTCAGCCGGCCAGCCCGATTTCAAGCGGCGTTCCGATCAGGCACTCGGCCTGGCCAGGGCGCACCACCATGAAGTCCGACAGCATGCAGCCGACATCGGGCTTCCAGTTGACGTCATGCAGGTCTAGGTTGTTGCCGAAGCACATGCCCTCTTCGAGCACCATGTCGCCGATCTGGTGGCCGTTCAAGGCGTCGCCGCCGAAACCCTCTTTGTAGATGACGGTCGGGAATTCAGGCGACGCGGTGCCCATCGCATGAAAACCCAGTTCGACGAAATCAAGGCCGGCCTGGCGCGCCGGCTTGCGAATCATCTCCACCGCCTCGCGTATGGTGCGGCCCGCGGTCAGCGCTTCCCGGCTGGCATGCAGGCACTCGACCGAGATATCCCAGATGCGCTGCAGTTGCGGCGGCGCCTTTTTCCCCAGATAGACGGTGTATTCGGTATGGCAGCGGTAGCCGCCGTATTTCGTATGCCATTCGGCAACGATGATGTCGCCTTGCGCAAGCGGCCGCATGCTGGGCGTCAGCGGCTGTTCGCAGCCGTGCAGCAAATGCCAGAGTTCATGCGCCGGGTGTTCGACCGGGCCGGCGGCAAAAAGATTGAAGATATTGGGCTCGGCGCCGTTGGCGATCTGCGTCCTGACCATTTCGGCATAGACGTGCGCGTCGGGCAGGCCGGCCTGGGCCGAATCGCGCATCGCATCGACAACCTTGCGCGCGATTTTTCCGGCCTTGCGCAGCATGCCGATTTCTTCCTCGCTCTTGACCATGCGCATTTCCTGCAGCAGCCAGCTTGCATCGGTGAACTGCGCATCCGGAAGCAGCTTTTTCAGCGCGACCACGTCGTCGTGTAGCAGCGAAGACGAGGTCTGGATGGTCGATGAAAAACCGATCAGCCCGATTTTGGACGACGCCAGCTTGCGTTCGCGAAGCTCGTCGGCAATCACGGCCATGCCGCCGCGCGACCTGAAGTCCCGCACCCATTTCTGGATCGACAGGTACATATTTGTTGGCCGGTTCATGTGCGCCACCGCGTTCCAGACCACCGGCTCGCCGTTCAGCAGAAACAGCGCGTCGGCGCCGATTTGCGAGTCCACCTGAAACATATAGCGTAGGTTGGCCATGCCCATGCCCCAGTAAATATCGTTGCCCAGGAAAACCAGCCCGTCGAGCCCCGCCATGAGCATCTTCTTGCGAACCTTGTCCCAACGCCGGTCGCGCTCCTCAAGGGACATTTGCGGCATGAAGTCGAACAAGGGCGCGGCCGTGGCCCCGGCGGGCAGAGGTCGGCTTTGCGGAAACGGCGGGTTGCGTGGCATCTTGTCTCCAAGGCATTTATCGAGAGCGGCAATTTATATGGCGTGCCATATTATGGAGAACCGAAATGTTAGAGTCAACCGCATCAGCAACCTTTTTTTTCACTGATGGCAGACCACCTACACAACACGCTGACCTTTTTGCTCAACAGAATCGCAGCGACTGTGACAGAGACCGTGAATCGCACGTTTCAACCGCTCGGCTTGAATGTCTATGCCGCGCGTGTGTTGATATTGCTTTACCTCGACGGCGACAATACAGTGGGCGACTTTGCCCAACAGGCTTCGCTCGACCAATCCACCCTTTCCCACATCCTTCGGCGACTGGAAAAGCAGGCATTGATTCAGCGCGTCAGGCAGCGGCAAGACAATCGCTGCGTGTTGGTGTCGCTCACGCCTGAAGGAAAGGCCGTGGCCGCCAAATGTTGGGAAGCCGTTAAATCACACGATGCGCTGTTGCGCGATGGCCTGGACCCGGCCAATGCGGCGATTTTGGAAAGATTGCTCAAGCGGATTTATCAAAATGTGCCGTCACTCCGCATAGTGCACGAGATCGATATACCGCCTGATGAGGTGTAGCACTGGAAACCTCGCCCAACCGAACTGAGCCTACGTAAAAAGCCGCCCGAGGGCGGCTGCACTACACAGTCGTCAGATATCCAAAACCCGCCTAAAGCTTTCGAATGTCTTCCTGTGCGGCTTTGAGAATATCCTTTACCTTGGCCAGTTGCGTCGAATCCAGGTGGGTGTGCCTGAGCCGTTCGACCAGCACCGCACGCAGCGCGTGCATCGCCTGCCGGATATCACCCTCGTTGCGGCCTTGCCCAGCGGCTTCGATCTGCGCGTTCAGCTGCCCGATGTAGGCCTCGTTTTGCAGCAGATAGGCGCGGCCCTCGTCCGTCACGGCATAGAGCTTCTTGTTGCCCTCGGGCGTCGAGGCGACATAGCCCATGTCTTCGTACATCGACAAAATCGGGTAGATCATTCCCGGACTGGGACTGTACATGCCGCCGATGCGCTCTTCCAGCGCTTTGATAATCTCATAGCCGTGGCGCGGCTTCTCCTGGATCATGTGCAAAACGATCAGGCGCAGCGCACCCGGATCGAACATTCGGCCGGCGCGCCCGCCTGGATGACCCGGACCGAACGGGCCCGGGCCGCGAGGGCCGCCGCCAAAGCCGCCTGGGCCGTGCTCGCTTCTATGATCCTTGGGGCTGAATCCCGCAAAATTATCGTGTGGGCCGCGATGACCATGGCGCTGGCCATAGTGCGCATCCTGACCGCCGCAGCTATTGCCCAGGGCACTGGGCGTTCCGTTTACATAAAATTTAAACAAGTGAAGTTCCTTTAAGATATATCATTGAAAAAACATATCTTAAGGCGGCGAAACTTGTTTCAAGTGTCTCGGGTGTAAAGACTGGAAATTTCCTATTGGAGTATCACCTCTGGTTTTTGTCGTCCGAACAAAACCGCTAGTGGCGGCGACCGACCCATGCGTTGAAAACGGGTGGCAGGCGACGCTATACTTTTATCGAATTCCCGTGACACAGGAGCGCATGACCATGGCATCTTTACCCATACACCGAAAACTTGCGCGCATCGTGGCGCCGCAAAAATTCGAGCGCGGCGCCGGTTTTCAGGCATTGCAGATCGCCGGTGCGATGTTGGGCGTGGAAGTCGATCCATTTCTCAGTATCGACCACTTTCGCATCGCCGCGCCGACTTTCCCGCCACACGCGCACGCCGGCTTTTCCGCCGCGACCTACGTACTGCCGGAATCCGAAACCGGGATGAAAAATCGCGATGGCTTCGGCGATGTCAGCCGTATTCCACCGGGAGGCGTGCACTGGACGGCCGCAGGCTCCGGGATCGTTCACGAGGAGATACCCGAGATTCCCGGCCGCGTTGCCGAGGGCATGCAGATCTTTGTGCGCCAGCCCATGGAGGATGAACGCGCGCCGCCGCGCATTTTCCATGTCGATGAGGACAAAGTGCCTACCGCGGCGCTGCCGGGCGGGACAGTGCGCCTGCTGGCTGGCCGGTATGAGGCGCTGGCGTCGTCCTTCGAGCCGCCGAGCCCGCTGACGCTGCTCGATGTGTCGCTGTCGAAGGGCGGCAGCTTCCGCTGGCCTGACAGCCGACCGTCGGCGCTGTCTTCAGCCGGGTTTGCGGTGTACCTTTTCAGCGGCCAGATCGATCTTGGTGAAGCGTACGGGTCAAAACGCTATGTGTCCGCGCCGAACGTGATCGCGTTCGAGGCTGGGGCAGGCGAGATGCAGCTTCAGGCGATCCTGGACGCGCGCTTTCTGCTGATGGCCGGGCAGCCGCTGCGCATGCCGAGCTACTCGAACGGCCCGTTCGTGCTGTCCTCACCCGCCGCCCTCGACGACGCGGTGCGCCGCTTCAGATCAGGCGCCATGGGCAGCTTGCCGAAGGAATGGCCACCGGTCGGGCCGTGATGACGGTTCGAGCGCCGCTCGCTTTTCTGGCGCGTCGATGACGGCACCGATACGCGACGCGCTCATAGTTGGCGGCTCGCTCGTCGGACTTGCGGCCGCGATCCGTATTGCCAGGTGCGGCATCAACGTCTGCGTGCTTGAACGCGGCGAAGCCTTCGCCGCCGAAGGCGCCGGCCTGGGTATAAACCGGCGCCAGCTGTCGCAAGTCGCGGGTGTATCTGCGACCGGCGGTTCCGATATGCCCGCTTTACCCGTCATCGCCAGCAGCCGCGAGTCAACCACCTGGAACGCGCTTTACCGATGGCTGCGGACGGTAGCGGTGCGCGACGATCGCATTGCGATTCGTCCGGCAACGACCGTGACCGGTGTCGTCAACGACGACCGCGGCCGGGTGTTGACCCAGGACGGCCCGATGGACGCTGATTTCGTGCTGGGCGCCGATGGCCGCGCCAGCATCGTGCGCCCGGTGATCGCCCCCGAGCGGCCACTGGCACGCTATGCGCGTTATGGCCTGTGGCGAGGGCTGGTCGAGGAATCGGCATTGCCAGCGGGCACATTTCCGGTGCGCCCCTATCCGGTGGCGGTGCATTGGGCCGAAGGCCAGCGTCTGGTCGCCTACCAGACACCCGATCTTCAGGGACGCGTGCAGCCCGGCTTCCGTGCGGTAAGCTGGGGCTGGTACGACCGGGACCTGACCGAGCTGTTCGCCGCCAGAGGCTGCGTTCGCGGCGATGAGGTCGTGCGCAGTCTCCGGCCGCACGAGTTGTCGGGCGAAATGGCAATGCTTCGCGCCCGCGCCAGCGCGCTGTGGCCGCAGCCCTGGCGCGCCGCCATCCTGGCGACGATCGACGCCGGCCGCGTGTTTGCCACCCCCATTGCGGAATATCTGCCGGTGCGGCTTGCGGCGGGGCGGCTCGCAATCGCCGGCGACGCGGCGCACCTGGCAAGTCCGGTCATGGGCAGCGGACTGGCAACCGGTCTGGACGACGTCGACGCGCTGGGCCGCGCGCTGGAGGCCGAAGCCGCAGGTGGCCCGCCCGCACTCGCTGCCTATGACGCCGAGCGCTTGCAGTCGGGCCGCGCACTGGTGCTGCAAAGCATGCGCTGGAGCCAGGCCTATTGGGACGACGCAAACATTTGAAGTCCGGCTGTAGTGCCTTGGCCTGCGCATCTTTGCGCCTACAGATTGGGCGCGAGCAGCCTGGCCAGGTCCTCGGCTTTCTCGCCGCGCCGCCGCGCCAGGTCGCGCAGCTGGTCGTCGCCGATCTTGCCGACGCTGAAATACGCGCTTTGCGGATGGCTGAAGTAAAAGCCGCTGACGCTCGCCGCCGGCAGCATCGCCAGGTTCTCCGTCAGCGCCATGCCGATGTCGCCCGCGCGAAGCAGCTCGAACATTTCTTTTTTCACGCTATGGTCCGGGCACGCCGGGTAGCCCGGCGCGGGCCGGATCCCCCGGTATTTTTCGGCGATCAACTGCGCCAGCGTCAGATTTTCGTCGGGCGCGTAGCCCCACAAATCCAGGCGAGTCCGCAGGTGCAGCGCTTCGGCAAAGGCCTCGGCCAGGCGGTCGGCGAGCGCCTTGAATAGGATCGACGAGTAGTCATCATGCTCTGCCTGAAAGCGCTTTTCCTGTTTGTCGGCGCCCAGGCCGGCGGTGACCGCGAAAAGTCCGATGTAGTCGGCGATTTTCGGGTGTTTTTGGCCTTTTTCGCCCGTCCCATCTACGTTGTTAGCTATTGATTCAGGAGCAAACGCCTTGGGCGCGATAAAATCGGCCAGGCAGCGGCTCGGGCGCATCACGCCATCGACCGGCGTTTTTTCGCTCTGCTGGCGCAAGCCGTACCAGGTCAGCGCCACTTCGCCGCGGGTTTCGTCGGTATAGACCTCGATGTCGTCGCCGACGCTGTTGGCCGGGTACAAGCCCATCACGCCGTTGGCGCTCAGCCAGCGGCCGTCAATCAGCCGCTTGAGCATTTTTTGCGCATCGTCGAAGACGCGCGTCGCCTCGGCGCCGACGACTTCGTCGTGCAAAATCGCCGGATACGGCCCGGCCAGGTCCCAGGTCTGGAAAAACGGCCCCCAGTCGATGTAGCGCGCAATCTCCGCCAGGTCGAAATTTTTGAACACGCGCCGGCCGATGAATTTGGGCACGGGCGGCGTGTAGTTTGCCCAGTCGAGGCGCGTCGCGTTGGCGCGCGCCTTGGCGAGCGGCCACATCGGCGCTTGCCGCTTGTTGGCATGCTGCGTGCGAACTTTGTCATAGTCGGCATTCAACTCGGCGACGTAGTGGATGGCGTTGTCCGACAGCAGGCTCTGCGCGACGCTTACGCTGCGCGACGCGTCGGGCACATAGACGACAGGGCCTTCGTAATGCGGCGCGATTTTCACCGCCGTGTGGACCCGGCTGGTCGTCGCGCCGCCGATCAGCAGTGGAATCTTGTTGACGCGGAAATGCGCGTCCTTTTGCATCTCGCCAGCGACATACTGCATTTCCTCCAGGCTCGGCGTGATCAGGCCCGACAGCCCGACGATGTGCGCGCCCTCGGCCTTGGCCAGCGCCAGGATTTCATGGCACGGCACCATCACGCCCATGTTGACGACCTCGAAGTTGTTGCACTGCAGCACCACGGTGACGATGTTTTTGCCGATGTCGTGCACGTCGCCCTTGACCGTGGCGATGACGATTTTGCCCTTCGTCTTGACGTCGCCGCCGGCGGCCTCGAGCAGCAGTTTCTCGGCCTCGATATAGGGCA
>CAXSGT010000004.1:40870-50269 GCA_964236835.1 uncultured Polaromonas sp. | reverse complement strand
TTGACCGAGAAGTAGTCATCGACGCCGGCGCGGTTCGCCCGACCATTACCTGGGGCACCAGCCCGGAGCACGCCATCGCCATCGACGGCCTGGTGCCCGATCCGCAGGGCGTGGCCGACGCGACGGAGCGCGAGTCGCTGGCTGCCGCGCTCGACTACATGGGCCTGGTCGCCGGCCAGCACATCGCCGGCACGCCGGTCGATTGGGTTTTTATCGGCTCGTGCGCCAATTCGCGTCTTTCGGACCTGCGCGCCGCCGCCGACGTGGCGCGCGGCCGGCGCGTCGCGCCCGGCGTCACCGCCTGGGTCGTTCCCGGCTCGGAAAACACCCGGCGCGCGGCCGAGGCCGAGGGGCTCGATGCCGTCTTCAAGGCGGCCGGCTTCGCCTGGCGCGAGCCCGGCTGCAGCCTCTGCGTCGGCGCCAACGGCGAGCATGTGCCGCCGCGCCAGCGCTCGGTTTCGACGTCGAACCGCAACTTCGTCGGCCGGCAGGGCCCCGGCGCGCGCACCCACCTGGCCAGCCCGGCGATGGCGGCGGCGGCGGCGATCGCCGGCTGCATCACCGACCCGCAAGGAGCTTGAGCCATGCTGCCATTCACCATCGTCGCCGGCGCCGCCGCGCACCTGCCGCGCGCCAATGTCGATACCGACGTCATCATCCGCATCGAGCGCCTGACGACGCTGCCGAACGAAGCGCTCGGCGCCTATGCATTCGAGGCGCTGCGTTACCGCGAAGACGGCAGCGACGACCCGGACTTCATCTTCAACCAGCCGGCGTTTCGCGGCGCGCCGTTTCTGCTCGCGGGCGAGAACTTCGGCTGCGGCTCGTCGCGCGAAGGCGCCGTCACCGCGCTGCAGGGGCTGGGGCTGCGCTGCGTCATCGCGCCGAGCTTCGGCGATATTTTTTTCGGCAACTGTTTTCAAAACGGCATGCTGCCGATTCGCCTGCCCGCTGCCCAGGTCGATGCGCTGGCTGCCGCCTGCGCGCACGGCGAGCCGCTGACGGTGGATTTGGAACGCCAGACGATACACACGGCTGGAGGCGCCGAAACCGCTTTCACCATCGATCCGCTGCGCCGCGAGGGTTTGCTGCACGGCCTCGACGAGATCGGCCTGACGCTCAAGGACAAGGCATTGATTACCGCCTGGCAGCAGTCCGACCACGCGCGTCGGCCATGGGCGTGGCCGGTCGGCGCGCCCGCCGTCGCCTGAACCCAAAGCAAGCTCGATTGGAGACAAGATGACCGAAAAACATGTATCAAATAAGCCTTTTGCGCTTTCCCCATATGCGTTGTTAGCTATTATTTTCATAGTTTCTTCGGCGCAGGCGCAAACCGCGCCCTGGAAGCCCGACCACGCGGTCACGCTGGTCGTGCCGTACGCCGCCGGCGGCGGCACCGACGCGACGGCGCGGGCGGTGGCGCGCCAGCTCGGCGTGCTGTGGGGCCAGCCAGTGGTGGTCGAAAACCTGCCCGGCGCCGACGGACTGATCGGCACGCGCCGGGTCACCGACGCCAGGCCCGACGGCTATACGCTGCTGCTGCAGGTGCCGTCGATCGTGCTGACCAAGTACACGCCCGGGCTCAAGGGCATCGATCCGCTGGCCCGGCTCGAGCCGGTGACCGCCGTGTCGCAGTCACCCGGGGCCTTCGTCACCAGCGCCAAGTTGCCGGTGAAAACACTCGCTGAGTTCGTCGCCTACTGCAAAACGGCAGCGACACCGTGCTCGATCGCGACCGCCGAAAACCTCGCAAGGCTCACGGCGCGGCAGTTTGGCGCCGAAGCCGGCATCGCCAACCTGATCGTCGTCAACTACCGCGGCACCGGCGCCATCGTCACCGACCTGATCGCCAACAACGTCAACATGGCGTTCACCGGTATCACCGCCGCAACGCCGCATCACAAAGCCGGAACGCTAAGAATCCTTTCGACCCTCGGGAAAACACGCGCCGCGTCGCTGCCCGACGTGCCGACCACCGCCGAAGCCGGCTTCGGGCAGTTCCAGTCGGTCACCTGGTACGGCCTGTTCGCACCCAAGGGCACGCCTGCGGCCGTGACGCAGGGCATCGTTGCTTCGCTGCGCGAGGCGGTAAAGGACGCCGACGTGCAAAAGGCGATCGTCGCCGCCGGCGCCGAGCCGGTGGTGAATACTCCCGCCCAATTCGCCGCCCAGGTGCGCGCCGAAAGCGAACGGCTCGGCGCGCTGGTCAAGCTGTATCCGCTCGAATGAGCCGCAGCGCTTCCTGATTCCATCGAAAGCAACTTATGACAGCCTCCCTGACCGCGGCGACACAAGCCACCGACCCGACCGGCCCCACCGGCGTCCTTTGCGACTGGCTCGCGGGCTTCGACCTGGACGACGCTCCCGCGTCCGCCCGCGAGCGCGCCAAGGCGCTGACGCTCGACGGCATTGGCTGCGCCCTCGTCGGCGCGCAGCTTCCCTGGTCGCGCACCGCGGCAAACATCGTGCAAAAGCTCGAAGGCAGCGGTGACCGCACCCTTGTCGGCTGGGGCGCGAAAACCAGCGCGCCGGGCGCGGCGCTGCTCAACGGCACCTTTATCCAGGCGTTCGAGCTCGACGACTTTCACCCGCTCGGGCCGCTGCACAGCGCGTCGGTCGTGCTGCCGGCGCTGTGGGCCGCGTCCGAGGGCGATGCGACGGTTACAGGCCGGCAATTCCTGCAGGCCGCGCTGGCCGGCTACGAGGTCGGCCCGCGCGTCGGCATGGCGCTGCACGGCGCGCAGATGCTCTCGCGCGGCTGGCATTCGGGCGCGGTCTTTGGCACGCATGCCGCCGCCGCGGCGGCCGGCAAACTGCTGGGCCTGGACGCGGCGCGCTTCGAGGACGCGCTGGGCCTGGCCGGCACGCAGTCGGCCGGCCTGATGGCGGCGCAGTACGAGGCGATGTGCAAGCGCATGCACCACGGCTTTTCGGCGCGCAACGGTTTGTATTCGGCGGTGCTGGCCGAGGGCGGCTACACCGGCATCAAGCGCGTGTTCGAGCGCGACTACGGCGGCTTTTTATCGACTTTCGGCGAAGGCCACGACCCGGACGCGTCGCAGATCACCAGCGGGCTGGGCGAGCGCTGGGAGGTCGAGCGCATCGTCATCAAGCCGTACGCGGCAATGGGCGGAATCCACTCGCCGCTCGACGCGCTGTTCGACATCGGCCGCCAGCGCGCGCTGAAAGCCGGCGACATCGCGCGCATCGAATGCGAGGTGTCGCACGCGGTGTTTCACCACGGCTGGTGGGTGCCCGAGCGGCCCTTGAGCCCGATCGGCGCGCAGATGAACATCGGCTACGCGCTGGCGGTCGCGGCGATCGACGGCGCTGCCATGGTGGCGCAGTTTTCGCCGGCGCGCATCGACGCCGACGATGTCTGGGCGCTGCTGGCGAAAGTCGAGGTGCGGCACGAGCCGGCCTTCGACACCGGCGGCATGCTCAGGCGCGGCCAGGCGCGCGTCGCCGTCACGTTCACCGACGGCCAGCGCATCGTCGTCGAGCGCGCGTCGTCGCGCGCCATCGAGTCGCCGCAAAGCACCGCCGAAGTCGCCGCCAAATACCGCGCGCTGACCGACGGGCTGATCGACGCGGCGCGCCAGCGGGCCATCGAGCAGATGGTGCTTTCGCTCGAGGAGCTTAAGGACGTCCGCGAGCTGCTGGCGCTGCTGGCGCCGCCGGCCGGCGCGGCGTTCGAGTAATCGTCCCAAGGAGCTTTGGCCATGAAAACCGTTTGTATCGGCCGTCGCCTGGCGCTGGCCGTGCTCGCTTGCGTCGCGCTGCCGGCCCTCGCCCAAAGCGGCTGGCCCGACCGGCCGATCCACCTGGTGCTGCCGTTTTCCGCCGGCGGCCCGGGCGACATCGCGACGCGGCAGATCGCGCAGGCGATCTCGCTGCAGCTCAAGCAGCCGGTGATCGTCGATAACAAGCCCGGCGCGGGCGGCATCATCGGCTCGGACTTCGTCGCCAAGAGCGCGCCCGACGGCTACACGCTGCTGATCGCTGGCAACGGCGCGATCGCCAACGCGCTGCTGCGCCCGAAAATGCCGTATGCCGAAACCGACCTGGTGCCGGTGGCAAGCACCAGCGACGCGCCTTCGGTCATTGTCATCAATCCGGCGAGCCCGGTCAAAACGCTGAAGGAGCTGCAGGCCTATGCCAAAACGCGCCCCGGCGGCATCACCTTCGGCACCGCCGGCGCCGGCAGCACCGGCCATTTCGTCGCCGAAATGCTCAAGTCGGCGCTCGGCGTGCCGGTGACGGTCGTGCATTACAAGAGCGGCTCGGAAAGCGTCGCCGCGATCATCGGCGGCCAGATCGACCTGGCGTCCGAGTCGCCGGTGGGCGTTCAGGCCTATTTGCGCTCGGGCAAGCTGCGCGCGCTGGCGGTCGCCGGCGACAAGCGGCTGGCGTCGCTGCCCGATGTGGCGACCAGCGCCGAGCAGGGGTTCGCCGCCATCCGCATGCGCCACTGGGGCGGCATTTTCGCGCCGCGCGGAACGCCGCCGGCGCTGCTCGACCGCATTGCCGCGGCCTGGAACGCCGGCTTTATGGCCGATGCGAAGCTGCGCGCCGACTTCGAGGCCAACGGCTCCTTGCAGACGGGAAGCGGCAGCAGGGGCGAATTCGAGCAATTTTTGCAAAACGAGAAGCAAAGGCTCGGCAGGATCGTTGCCGATTCCAGGATGACGCTCGAGTAGGTGAGCATCAGAAGCGCGCTGGATAAGATAAAGGCGCTGGCGCGCGACTTCTGTCGCAACGACGGCTATTGCGGCTTGGCGCCCACGTCCTGCAGCACTTTTTCCCAGCGCAGCCGGTCGTCGTTCCAGTATTTTCCGAACTGCGCCGGGGTCAGGCTCCTGGCGTACACGCCGAAGGCGTCGAAGCGCTCGGTCAGCTCGGGCGTTTTAGCGATCTCGACCATGTCGCGGTTGACGCGCTCGATGGCCTTGTCGCTGGTGCCTTTCGGCGCGATGACGCCGAACCAGCCGTTGATGACCAGACCCGGATAGGTTTCTGCCACGGTCGCAATCTGCGGACGGTTCGGCAAACGGCCGTCGGAGAACACGGCGATCGCCTTGAGCTTGCCGCCTTTGACCATGGGTTCGATGGGCGGAATGCCATCGATGACGACCTGCGCGTCGTTGTTCATCACCGCCGCGATCGCCGCGCCGCTGTTTGGGTAGGGCACGGCGCGCATCGGCACGCCGGCCGCTTTGGCAAGCACTTCGCCGGCCAGATGCGGCACCGAGTACAGCAGCGGCGAAGTGACGACGAAGGCGTCGGGATTTTTCTTCGCCATGGCCACCACGTCGGCCAGGGAATTGGCCGGCGACGCGGCGTTCACCGCCAGGATCATCGGCCCTTCGGCGACCAGCGCGACCGGCACGAAGTCGCGCACCGCGTCGACCTGCGCGCTCTTGAACATATAGGGCGACAAGGTGATGACCGAGGCCGGCACGAAAGCGAAGACATGGTCGTCCTGCGCTCCGCTTTTAATAGCGCCCAGGCCAATCATGCCGCCCGCCCCGGGCCGGTTTTCAACGATGACGGGCTGGCCCCAGGCCTTCGACAGCTTGTCGCCCATGACGCGCGCGACGATGTCGGGCGCGGTGCCCGCGGGCGACGGCACGACCAGGCGCACCGCCTTGGTCGGCCAGGCCTGGGCCAGCGCGCCGGGCGCCCAGAAGCAGGCGGCGGTCAGCGCCGCGGCCAGGATCAGTGAATTTCGACGGTTTTGCATGCTGTCTCCCGTTGCATGGTTCGAGGTGTTTGAATTTCAGTATTGCGGCCTGCGGCGCGCGCCAGCGCCGCGCAGGCATCTTCGACGCGATTGCCGCTCCAGGCAATGTACTGGTCCGGACGGATCAGCGCGAAGTCGCAGCCATAGAGCTCGCCGAGCCGCTCGCTCGCCGGCGCCAGGATTTTCAAAGGAATGCCCTGCGCCGCCGCGGCTGCGCCGATCGCTTGCGCCATTGCGCCAAGCGCCGGCCGCGTGACGAGCAGGGTCAAGCCCGAGTTGCTGAAATGGTCATAGAGTGACGCGCCGTGGGCTGTCCCATCGCAAAGCCAGACGTGCGGCGCCAGGCAGCCGGCGCTGGCCGAAGGCCGATAGTCGGTGGCGTCGTCGTCATCGCTTGGCTCTTCAGCAGCCGCAAGCATCAGGTTGGAATCGCGGTAGCGGCTTCCCAGCACGACGCCGAGCGAGTCGAATTCGCGGCGCTTGCTGGCGATGATTTTTGCGCCGACGCCTGCGCGCACGCTGTCGCCCGCCGCGCCGGCGTCTTCGATATGCCGGGCCGCAAGCTGTTCGGACAGCACCGCGTGGTTGGCGACGGACTCGGCAACGACGCGCTGGTGCACCTGGCGGCGTTCGATCTCATAGCTGTCCAGCAGGCCGGCGCCGCCCCAGCCGGAAAGCGTTGCCGCCAATTTCCAGCCCAGGTCGAGCGCGTCGCCGATTCCCATGTTCATGCCGAATCCGCCGAACGGCGGGTGCAGGTGGCAGGCGTCGCCGGCGAGGAAGACCGGCCCGGCCCGGTAGCTCGTCGCGATCAGCTGGTGCGCGGTCCACTCGTCGCGGCTCAAAATTTCAATGTCGGCGTCGAAGCCCAGCGCCCGGCGGATCAATGCCACCGGGTCGCCCTGCGCCAGCCCGGCGGCGCAGCCGAAGGTCCAGCGACCGTCGCTGTCGAGCGGGCTCAGCACCGACGGTATTTCGTCATTCACCAGCCAGTACATCAGCGCCGGGCCGAGCCGGTGGCGCTGCTCCAGCTCTTTCGACCGGAACACATGGCTGACATGGTGCAGCAGCGGCGAAATACCCTCCATGCGGATGCCGAGCTTTTCCCGCACGGTGCTGCGCGCGCCGTCGGCGCCGACCAGGTAGCGGGCGACGATGGTAATCGTCTCATCGGCGCCATCGTCGCCGCGCCGCGTCAGCGACACCGCGATGCGGCCGTCGGCCTGCTGGGTAAAACCGGTGAAGGTGGTCGAAAACAGCATCGAGGCACCGGTCAGTTCCGCCACGCGGCTTTGCAGCACCTGCTCGACCTTGTATTGCGGAATCCACTGCGCATGCTCGGAAAAGCGTTCGTCCCGCCGCGGGCTGCAGTGCATGGCATTGGTGAACCGGGCCAGCTCCCAGCCGCCCATGCGGGTCGCGAACACCACGTTCGCCGGGTAGTCGATGCCGAAGGGCGACTGGCGCGCCAGCCGGTCGGCGATGCCCCAGCGGCGCATCAGCTCGCGGCTGCGCACATTGGTCGTCTTGGCGCGCGGCGCATAGCCCACGCGATCGTTTTTTTCGACGATCACGCAGCGGTGGCCCTGGCTCGCCAATTCCAGCGCCAACGCCAGGCCGACCGGCCCCGCGCCGACGATCAGTACATCTGTCTCCATCAGCCTTCCTTCATTCTTGTTGCGACCGCATATCGTAAAGACGGTCTGCCCCGCCGCATAGATAATTCGCCTGATTGACGTTATGAGTAGATCCGATAACCCAGCCGACGCGCTTCCGCAGGTTTCGGATCTGCGGGCGCTGCTTGCGCTTGCCGCCGACGGCACGGTGTCGCAGGCGGCGCGGCGCCTGGGCATGACCCAGTCGGGCCTCAGCTATGCCCTGGAGCGGATGCGCGAGCGTTTCGGCGACCCGCTGTTCGTGCGCGTGGGAAACCGCATGGCGCCGACGCCGCTGGCCATCGAACTTCAGGAGCCGGCCGCTCGGGTGCTGCGCATCCTGCAAACCGAGATCGCCGAGGTCAGGCGGTTCGAGCCGCTTACCACGCAGCGCGAGTTTCGGGTCGCCGTCAACGAAATAGGCGCCATGACGCTGGTTCCCCGGCTGGTCAAACGGCTGCACGCCACGGCGCCGGGCGCACGGATCAGCCCCGTCAACCTCGCCTCGTCCGCGCTGCTGGCGGCGCTGGTCTCGGGCGACGTGGACATCGCCGCCGGACATTTCCCCGACATGGGCGACACCTTGTTGCAGCAGCTGCTTTTTCACCGCGACTATGTCTGCGTGGCGCGCGCCGGGCATTCCTCTATCGGCGACGCGCTGAGCCTCGAAGAGTTCGCCGCCGCGCCGCAGGTCGCCACCCCCGGCATACGGGCGACGATGGCCTGGCTGGAGGCGCAACTGCGGCGTAAGGGCTTGCGCATGAACACCGCCATGGTCTGTCACCATGTCGCGGCGATCCCGTTCATCGTTTCCTCGTCGGACCTGATCGCCGTTGTTCCCGCCGAGCTGCTCAATTTGTTCGGCCCGATCACGCGCTTGAAACCGGTGCGACTGCCGCTGAAAATCCCAGCGATCGACATCCGCCAATACTGGCATCCCCGCCTCGCCGCCGACCCGGCGATCGGTTTTTTGCGAGCGCAGATATTCGGGCTCGATCATCGAGGAAAGGCTTAGGCCGCCGGGCGATCAGGTATCGCCACATGTCAATTGCTATATATTAAATAGCGTTCTACGCAATAAACACGGCCGATACAGCGTATTTTTCCTTAGAAATCTAGGTCCGAACGCCGCGTGCCGCGACTGGGCGGAAAGGTTATTGCAAATAAGAGCGATTCTCATTTATAATTAAATTTTGTCGAAACCGCCAACTTTCAAGGTCCTTTCCATGATCGTCTGTGTCTGCCGCCGCATCTCCGACCGTGAAATCGCCCGCCATGCCCGCGCCGGCATGGGTTTCGACGACATCCAGTTCGAGCTTGGCGTGGCGACCCAGTGCGGCCAATGCGAAGGCTGCGCCCGCGACGTGGTGGCGCAGTGCAGCGTAACGTGTCCCACCGCGAACATCACGCTCGCCGGCCATGGCATTGAAGACAACTCATGGAACGCCCTGCCAGCCTGAGCGAAGCGCTGGACGCCTGAGCGCCGTGGCGAGTTTTGCCGTGCCGGCGATCATGCATTTTTCAACCCATCCTTGATGAACGCCACCGCGCTTACCGGCATTTCGATTCCGCTTGCCCAGCCACCGCGCCAGCGCCTCAGCCGCAACGCCGTGATCGCCCTGGCGGTGGTGCTGCTGCACATCGGTTTTATCTGGGCGCTGCAAAGCGGCTTGCTGGTGCGAACGGCCGAATTGCTGGTGCCGGTCGAAGTCCTGGCGCAATTGATCGAGCCGCCTGTGCCCAAGCCAGAGCCGCCCCCGGCACCGCGTGTTCCCCCGGCCCGCTCCGTGGCCCCTGCAGTCCCGGTGCAGAAAAAGGTTGCGCCATTGCCGCCGGTCCGGCCTCAGGCGCCGCCGCAGCCGCTAGCCATCGCCGACCCGACGCCTCCGCCCAATGCGCCGATGGTGAGCAGCGCGCCGCCAGCGCCTAGTGCGCCCGTCGCCGAAACGCCGGCTCCAGCCGCGCCGGTTGCGCCGCCCGCACCCGCGCCGCCCGCACTCA
>CAXSGT010000004.1:383-40860 GCA_964236835.1 uncultured Polaromonas sp. | reverse complement strand
GTCCGACCCCAGGCGCAGCCGCACCCGCTGCCGCTAGCCATCGCCGATCCGGCCCCGGCGCCGAATGCGCCGCTGGTGAGCATGGCGCCGCCCGTGCCCAGTCCGCCCGTTACTGAAACGCCAGCGCCCGCCGCTCCATCTGCCCCGGTCGCTACTCCTTCTTCTCCTTCTCCTGCGGCGCCCGCCGTCCAATTGCCCTCAAGCAGCGCCGACTACCTGCAAAACCCCAAGCCAGCGTATCCACCGCTGAGCAAACGCCTAGGCGAGCAGGGAAAAGTCATTGTTCGGGTGCTCATCGGCGCCGACGGCGCGGCGCAAAAAGCCGAGCTTCGCCAGTCCAGCGGTTTTGACCGGCTCGACCAGGCGGCGCTGGCCACCGCGCTGAAATGGCGCTATGTGCCCGGCAAGCGCGCAGGCGTTGCCGAGGACATGTGGTTCAACGTCCCGATCAATTTCGTTCTTGAATAGTTTTTCTTCGAAAGCAACTGCTATGCAAACCCAATTCGGCCTGGCCAACGTCTGGTCGCAAGGCGACATCGTGACGCGAAGCGTCGCGGTATTGCTGCTGCTGATGTCGCTGGCGTCGTGGCTGGTCATCATCACCAAGGCGCTCGATCTGCGCCGGCTCTCAGCCCAAGCCAAGGCGACCGAAAGCTTCTGGCACAGCGCCGATTTTGCCGACGGCCTGGCCAAGCTCGACGCCGATCCGGCCAACCCGTTCCGGGCGCTGGCGCTCGAGGGCCGCGAAGCCACGGCGCACGTGCTGCACAAGGACGGCAACGCCAGGCCGCAGCTGCACGACGCGCTGGACTTGAGCGAGTGGGTCACGCGCAGCCTGCGCAACTCGATCGACGACATCACCGCCAAAATGCAGGCCGGGCTGGCGGTGCTGGCGTCGGTGGGCTCGACCGCGCCGTTCGTCGGCCTCTTCGGCACGGTCTGGGGCATTTATCACGCGCTGCTGGCCATCGGCCTCAATGGCCAGGCCAGCATCGACAAGGTCGCCGGGCCCGTGGGCGAGTCGCTCATCATGACCGCGCTCGGCCTGGCGGTCGCCATTCCCGCCGTGCTGGGCTACAACACCTTGGTGCGCGGCAACAAGTCGGTCATGGCCAAGCTGAACCGCTTCGCCCACGACCTGCATGCCTATTTCGTCACCGGCGCGCGCGTCGGCGCGTCCGGCCCGGCCAATGTGCTGGCGATGAAGCGAGGGAGCTAGCGCGATGGCTTTCGGCACGCAGGACGACACCGACGAGGTGATGAACGAGATCAACATGACGCCGCTGGTCGATGTGATGCTGGTGCTCTTGATTATTTTCATCATCACCGTGCCGGTGCTGCAGCACTCGGTCAACATCGACCTGCCGCGCGCCAGCAACGAGATCGAAATCACCAAGCCGGCGACGATCCGGCTGAGCGTCGATGCCCAGGGCCGCTACTTCATCAACGACGCGGCGCTTGCCGATGAGGACCTGGCGCCGCGGCTAAAGGAGGCGGCGGCGCAGAACCCGCAGCCCGAGCTGCACATCCGCGGCGACAAAGCGGTGCGCTACGAGCGCGTGGCGCAGGCCATGGCGGCGGCGCAGCAGGCCGGGCTGCGCAAGATCGGATTCATTACCGAGCCGAAGCGCTAGCTTTCATTGCCGGCCTGCAATTCAGATCACCGAATACCAGGTGCCGATGAAAGCCTACGATCCCAAGGACCCTTGTCGTTCGCCAGCCTGGAAGGCTTTCTGGGCGCCAAAATCGCGGCGGAAGCCATTCGGCGCGCTGGCGCCAAGCCTACCCGGGAAAGGGTGCTCGCCGCGTTGAAAAACATGCGGAAATACAACCTCGGCGGCGTTTCCGTCAATTACACCGAGCAAGCCCGCAAAGGCTGGGGCGGCGTGGATCTGACGATCATCGACGCCAGCGGCAATTTGCAGAAGTAAGCGGCAGCGCCTGGAAACTGAACACTTGCATGGCCTGGGGGTAAGTTCGCCGCGTCGAAGGCGGGAGCGGACGATGGAGTAAATTCGCCCTCAGGCTTTCGACCATGGCAGACAAACCCGGCAAAATTTTCATTCCCCTGGCGGACCTGCGCTACGCAAGCCGCGTGCCGCGGGTGCCCGCAAGCGTATCGGCGCCGACAGGATTGCTTGCCGACACGCTGGACAGGCCGCTGCGTGACCTGCGCATCAGCGTGACCGACCGCTGCAACTTTCGCTGCGGCTACTGCATGCCGAGCGAAATATTCGACAAGAATTACGCCTTCCTGCCGCAGACCTCGCTCTTGAGCTTCGAGGAAATCGCCCGGCTGGCCAGGATTTTCGTCGCGCATGGCGTCGAGAAAATCCGGCTGACGGGAGGCGAACCGCTGCTGCGCAAGCACCTGGAAGTTCTGATCGAACTGCTTGCCCGGCTGCGAACGCCCGGCGGCAGGCCGCTCGACATCACGCTAACGACCAACGCGTCGCTGCTGGCCAGAAAGGCGCAGTCGCTCAAAGACGCCGGCCTAAAGCGCGTCACCGTCAGCCTGGACGCGCTCGACGACGGCATATTCCGGCGCATGAACGATGCGGATTTTCCGGTCGGCGACGTGCTTAAAGGCATCGAGGCCGCGCAAAAAGCCGGGCTGTCGCCGCTCAAGATCAACATGGTCGTCAAGCGCGGCACCAACGACTCGCAAATCCTTCCGATGGCGCGCCATTTCCGGCATTCCGGCGCGGTGCTGCGATTTATCGAGTACATGGATGTCGGCGCGACCAACGGCTGGCGTATGGACGAGGTGCTGCCTTCGCGCCAGGTCATCGAACGTATCAAGGCTGAATTTCCGCTCGTGGCGATCAGCCCGGGCCATACCGGTGAAACCGCCGAGCGCTGGCGTTATGCCGATGGCGCCGGTGAGATCGGCGTCATCAGCAGCGTGACCCACGCTTTTTGCGGCGACTGCAACCGGGCGCGGCTGTCGACCGAAGGCAAGCTGTTCTTATGCCTGTTCGCCAGCCAAGGCCATGATTTGCGCGCACTGCTGCGCGGCGGCTATGCCGACGAGCAGATCGCCGCGGCGATCGGCCCGATCTGGCAGGCGCGTGCTGACCGCTATTCGGAGCTGCGCGCCGCCCTGCCGCCGGATGTCGGCCCGGCGAACGGCGCAAAGCGGCTCGAGATGAGCTACATCGGGGGGTGATATGGCCCCCACGCTTGTCGCTTCGCGTACTGCGCTGCCCCCCGAGGGGGCTGCTGCGCCTGCGGCCCGGCGAAGCCGGTTCCGCGGCCCCTGCTTGCTGGCAGAATTGCCTTTGTTGTCTGCGGAGGGGTCGGTGTTCCTGCTGCGCACCTTTGAGAACTATCGATGACTTTATCATCGCCTCCGCTGCATGCCGAAGCCATTACCGGCATGATCCTGGCCGGCGGCCGCGGCTCGCGCATGGGCGGCGTTGACAAGGGTTTGCAGAATTTCAACGGCGTTCCGCTGGCGCTGCACACGCTGCTGCGGCTGTCACCCCAGGTCGGCGAAATCCTCATCAATGCCAACCGGAATCTGGCGGCTTATGAAGCCTTCGGCGTTCCGGTCTGGCCCGACGCTACTGCCTCCCTGGGTGAATTCGCCGGGCCGCTGGCGGGCTTTATGACCGGGCTGGAGCGCTGTGAAACGCCTTACTTGCTGGCTGTGCCGTGCGACACGCCGCTGTTTCCTGCCGATCTGGCGGCGCGGATGGCGGCGGCTTTCGCGCGGGAAGACGCCGACTTCGCCGTCGCCGCCGCGCCCGAAGAAGGCGGCCAGCTGCGGCCGCAACCGGTGTTTTGCCTGATGGGAACCCATATGCTCGAAAGCCTGTGGCGCTTTACGCAAGGCGGCGGGCGCAAGATCGATGCCTGGACGGCGCGGCACAAAACCGTCGTCGTCCCCTTCGACCGGCCCGGCGACAACGTGTACGCGTTTTTCAACGCCAACACGCTGGCCGAGCTGCACCTGCTGGAATCGCGCCTGCCGTGAAATCGCTCGAGCAGATCGCCGCCGAGCTGCGGGGCTACGACCCGCAGGCGATGACGGCCGAGGGCGTGCTGGCTTTCCTGTCGCATCTGGTGGCGCCGGTTCAGGAGACGCTCGAACTGCCTTTGTTCGAGTCGCTGGGCCGGGTGCTGGCGGCCGACGTGATTTCGCCGTTCGACGTTCCGCCGCATGACAACTCGGCAATGGACGGTTTTGCGTTCGCGGGTGATCAGTTGAAGCCCGATACCGCGCTGGAGTTGGCGGTTGTCGGCACCGCGCTCGCGGGCAAGGCCTGGCAGGGCGGCATCGGCCCCGGCCAGTGCGTGAAGATCATGACTGGCGCGGTCATGCCGCCGGGCCTGGACACAGTGGTGCCGCAGGAGTTTGCCAAGATGAACCGGGTGGGCGATATCGACCGCATCACCATTCCACCGGCAGTGCTGCGCGCCGGCGACAACCAACGCGCGCGCGGCGAAGACCTCGCCAAAGGTCAGCCGTCGCTACGAAAAGGAGAGCTGCTCACGCCCGCCAGGCTTGGGTTGGCTGCCTCTTTAGGTCTTCAAACGCTGAAAACCTGGCGTCCGCTGCGGGTGGCCTACTTTTCGACCGGCGACGAAATCCTGTCGCTGGGCGAAGCGCCGCGCGAAGGCGCCGTGTACGACAGCAACCGCTACACCGTTTTCGGCCTCTTGAGCCGCCTGGGCTGTGAAGTCATCGACCTGGGCGTGGTGCGCGACGACCCGGCGCTGCTGGAAGCGGCGTTCATCCGGGCGGCGACGCGGGCCGACGCCATCATCACGTCGGGCGGCGTCAGCGTCGGCGAGGCCGACCACACCAAGGAAATGATGAGAAAGCTCGGCGACGTCGCGTTCTGGCGCATCGCGATGCGGCCGGGCCGTCCCATGGCCGTGGGCCGGATTTTACCAATGAAATCAGCCTTTCACGCATATCCCACGGGCGATCATAGCTATGGAAACGGTAGCAACGTGCCTGCTTCCGTACTGTTCGGCCTTCCCGGCAACCCGGTGGCGGTCATGGTGACATTCCTGGCGTTCGTGCGCCCCGCCCTGCTGCGGATGATGGGCGCGAATCCTGAGCCAACGCCGCTTCTCAAGGCGCGCAGCAGCGAGGCGATTCGCAAAAAACCGGGCCGCACCGAGTACCAGCGCGGCTGGGTATCGACTACTGCCGACGGCTCTCTCCACGTGCGGACCACCGGCAGCCAGGGTTCGGGCGTGCTGCGCTCGATGGCCGAGGCCAATGGATTGATCGTGCTGCATCACGCGCAGGGCAGCGTGGCGGTCGGCGATGAAGTCGATGTGATGATGTTCGACGGGGTGATTTGATTCCGTTAGCAGACCAACGGAAAAATCATTTAAACGCAGAGGCGCAGAGAACGCAGAGTTGCGCAGAGTAAGAAAAGGAAGTGTGGAAGTCAAAATTTAGATTTTCTGACTTCTCTGCGCAACTCTGCGTTCTCTGCGCCTCTGCGGTAAAAACCCGCTTATTTCGCAACGTACTCCGGCGGCACCACATGCGCCTCGGGCTCATCCCTGGCAACGGCCTTGTTCGCGCCCGGCACCGCCTTGCGCGCAAACAGCGTGTACATGGTGGGAACGACGAACACGGTCAGCAGGGTTCCGAGCGACATGCCGCCGACGATGACCCAGCCGATCTGGGCGCGGCTTTCGGCGCCCGCGCCGTGCGCCAGCGCCAGCGGCAAGGCGCCGAGCACCATCGCGCCGGTGGTCATCAAAATCGGCCGCAGCCGCTGCGACGACGCCTTCACCAGCGCGTCGATCATGTCCATGCCTTGAGCGCGCAGCTGATTCGTGAACTCGACAATCAAGATGCCGTGCTTGGTGATGAGGCCGACCAGCGTGATCAGGCCGATCTGCGAATAGACGTTGAGCGAGCCGCCGCTCCACTTCAGCGCCAGCAAGGCGCCGATCATCGACAGCGGCACCGACAGCATGATGACCAGCGGATCGACGAAGCTTTCGAACTGCGCGGCCAGCACCAGGAAAATAAACACCAGCGCCAGCACGAAGACGATGACCAGCGCGCCCTGCGAATTTTTGAATTCACGCGACGTGCCGTTCAGGTCGGTGCTGTAGCCGGTCTTGAGGATTTTCGCCGAGGCCTGGTCCATGAAGCGGATCGCTTCACCGAGCGAATAGTCGGCGCTCAGGCCGGCGGTAATCGAAACCGAGCGGCGCTGGCCGAAGTGGTTCAACTCGCGCGGCGCAACGCTTTCATAGACCTTGACCAGGGCCGACAGCGGAATGATCGTGTCGGCCGCTCCGGCTTTCTGGCCGCGCACGTAAATGCGGTCGATGTCTTCCGGCGTGTTGCGGCCGCGCGCCTCGGTCTGCACGATCACGTCGTACTGCTCGGCGTCGCGCTTGTAGCGCGTCACGTTGCGTCCGCCGAGCAGCGTCTCGATCGCCTTGGCGACGACTTCGACGCTCACGCCCAGGTCGGCCGCCTTGTCGCGCTCGACCTCGATGCGCAGCTCGGGCTTGTTCAGCCGCAGGTCCACGTCGGGCGAGACGATGCCCGGATTTTTCGCGATCTCGTCGAGCATCTGGCGCACCACGGTGTTCAGGTTCTGGTAGCTGTCCGAGGTCTGGATGACGAAGTTCAGCGGCCGCTCGCGAAAGCCCTGGCCGAGCGACGGCGGCGTGATCGGAAAAGCCGTCACGCCCGGCAGCGCATTGAATTTGGGCTGCAGCTCGCGCGCCATGTCCATCGTCGAGCGTTTGCGCTCGTCCCAATCGACGGTGCGGTACACCACCGTCGCCTGCGCCACCGTCGGGTTGCCGACGTTGGAGAAAATGCGGTCGAACTCCTTGAAGGGCTCGCCCATTTTCTCGAGCGCCACCGAGTAGCGATTGGTGTAGTCGAGCGTCGAGCCGTCGGGCGCGTTCACATTGGCAAGAATCACGCCCCGGTCCTCGATCGGCGAGAGTTCCTGCTTCATGGTCGGGAACACCAGCGCAATGGCCGCCGCGGCAAGAAGCATGACGGCGATGACAATCCAGCGGGCCTGCAGTACGAAGCCGGCGGTCCTGCGGCTCAAGGTGCGCCTTCCCGCCGGCGCCTTGTAGCCCGTCGTGACGATCCAGCGCAGCAGCGCGCCGTAGCGGTCGGAAAGAACGGTCAGTGCCCTTTCCATGGTGCGGTCAAAGCGGTTCGGCTTCGGGTTGTGCCTGAGCAGCTGCGTGCACATCATGGGCGTGAGCGTCAGGGCCACGAACCCGGACACCACCACCGCACCGGCGAGCGCCAGGGCGAACTCGACGAACAGCCTGCCGGTGCGGCCCGGCGTAAAAGCCAGCGGCGCGTACACCGCGACCAGCGTTGCGGTCATGGTGATGATGGCAAAGCCGATCTCGCGCGCGCCCTTGATGCCGGCCGAGAACGGGTCCATGCCTTCTTCGATATGCCGGAAGATGTTTTCCAGCATCACGATGGCGTCATCGACAACCAGGCCGATGGCCAGCACCAGCGCCAAGAGCGTGAGCGTGTTGATGGTAAAGCCCGCCAGCGCCATCAGCGCGAAGGTGCCGACCAGGCTGACCGGTATCGTGATGATCGGAATGATCGACGCGCGCAGCGTGCGCAGGAAGACGAAGATCACCAGCGCGACAAGCAAAATCGCCTCGAAGATGGTGCGGTAAACGTTCTTGACCGAGCGGTCGATGAAGATCGAGTTGTCGTTGGCGATATCGATAAGGATGTCGGGCGGCAAGTCAACCTTGAGCTTGGGCAGCGCGTCGCGCACACCGTTCGACAGATCGAGCGGATTGGCAGTCGCCTGGCGAATCACGCCGACCGCCACCGCCGGCCGGCCATTGAGCCTGACGGCGGTGCGCTCGTCGGCGGCGCCTTCTTCGACCCTGGCGACGTCCCTGACCCGCACTGAAAAGCCGTTGACGTTCTTGACGACGATGTCGCCGAACTGCGCCGGCCGCACCAGGTCGGTCTGCGACGTGACGCTGAACTCGCGCTGCTGCGATTCGATGCGCCCGGCGGGCAGCTCCAGGTTGCTGCGGCGAATCGCGTCTTCGACGTCCTGCGTCGTCAGCCGGTACGATGCCAGCTTGTCGGTGTCGAGCCAGACCCGCATGGCGTACCTGCGCTCGCCGTTGATGCGCACGTCGGCCACGCCGGTCACCGTCTGCAGGCGCGGCTTGACGATGCGGTTGACCAGGTCGTTGATCTGCAGCTGCGTCATCGACTCGCTGGAAAACGCAATCTGGATCACCGGAAACGCATCGGCCTCGACCTTGGCGATCACCGGCTCTTCGATCGCCTGCGGCAGGCGGTTGCGCACCCGCGACGTGCGGTCGCGCACCTCGGCGGCGGCCGAGTCGGCGTCTTTTTCAAGCCGAAAGCGTACGCTGATCTGCGCCTGGTCGGCGCGGCTGATCGAGGTGATGACATCGACACCGTCGATGCCGGCGATCGAGTCTTCCAGCGGCTTGGTGACCTGGCTTTCTATCACCTCGGCCGACGCGCCGGCGTAGCGCACGCTCACGGTGACGACCGGCTCGTCGATTTTGGGATATTCGCGCACCGTCAGCCGGTTGAAACTGACTGCGCCGATCAGCAAGATCAGTAGCGACAGCACGGTGGCGAACACCGGGCGGCGAATCGAGACTTCAGCGAGTTGCATAAGGGTTGAATGCCGGTCGGTCAGGCTTGCACAGGTCTAGCGTTTCTGACGCCTCAGGCCGGATTGCGCACTGGCGCGCGGGCGCCATTTGGCTCGGGGTCGGCGGCGCCGGGCGTCGGCGCAAGGCCGGATGACGGTGCTTGCGAAATCACCGCGCCGCAAGGACTGGCACCGGGCGGCGCCGCCGCGACAGCGGACGACGCTTTTGCCGGCGTAGCAGGTGCCGCGGCCGCGGCGGCGCCCTGTCCCGCGGCGGCCGCTATAGCCGGGCGCGGGGTCGCCAGGTCCACCACCGTCACCACGGTCCCGTCTTTCTGGACACGCTGCTGGCCGGTCTTGACCACCGTGTCGCCAGGCTCGAGCCCTTGAAGAATCTCGACCTTGCCGGGGGTGCGCAAACCTACTTTCACCTCGACGCGCCGGGTGATCCGCGTTTGCTCATCGGCGCCTTTGACCAGCTTGATGACATATTGCCTGGCGCCCTGCGGAACGATCGCCTCTTCCGGAATGACACGCGCGTCGTTCTTCACGCCGAACACGGTGCTGACCCTAGCGAACATGCCGGGGCGCAAGCGCAGCTGCCGGTTGTCGATGCAGCCGCGAATTCCGACCGAGCGGCCATTGGCGTCGATCAGCGGGTCGATCGCCTGGATCTGCGCGGTATAGCTTTGGCCGGGCAGCGCGTCGATCTCGAGCCTGGCGGTCTGGCCGCGCCTGACCTTGCTCTGAAAGCGCTCGGGCAGCCTGAAATCGACAAAAATGGCGTCGATATCCTCGATGTTCACGATATCGGAGCCATCTTTCAGATAGTCGCCGACACTGACCTGCCGGATACCGGCGATGCCGTCGAACGGCGCGATGATCTTCAGCCGCGACGCGGTGGCCTTGGCCAGCGACAGCTTGGCTTGCGCCACCTGCAGGTTGGCGGCGCTTTCATCGAGCGAGCGCTGGCTGATGAAATTTTGCGCCACCAGGTCCTGGTTGCGTTTCTGGTTCGCCTGGGCGATCGACAGCTCGGCCTGGCTTTGCTGCAGCTGCGCCTGCTGCAGCTGGTCGTCGAACTGCACCAGCACCTGACCCTTGCGCACCCGCTGGCCGTCGCTGAAATTGAGCTCGGTGATGCGGCCGCTGACCTCCGGGCGCAAGATGACGCCCCGGCGCGAACGCAGGCTACCCACGGCGCGGGTGTCGTCGATGAGCTGCGTCACTTCCACTCGGGCGCTCTCGACCACAGGCGGCTTGCCGCCGGCCGCCGCGCCTGTCGCGGGCGCCGAGACGGAGGGTGCAGCGGAACCCTGGCCGGGCTTGGGTTTCTGATACCACCATGCCGCGCCGGATGCCGCCGCGATGCCAGCCACGGCAATAACGGTGTAAATTGCTTTTGATGCCATGGAAGTGACTGGAGGATTAGCCGGTTGATAAGAATGCCAAGCATTCAATGTATCAGGACCCGTGAAACCTGTATTGGTTCCAAGGCACGCGGCGCGGCTTAAATTCGACCCAGCGCATGCTCGACTCCCTTGTTGGCCAGCGCGTCGGCGCGTTCGTTGCCGGGGTCGCCGTTGTGGCCGCGAACCCAGCGCCAATCGATGGTGTGGCCGCTCGACGCCAGCAGCGCGTCGAGCTTTTGCCACAAGTCGGCATTTTTGACAGGCGCCTTGGACGCCGTGCGCCAGCCGCGGGCTTTCCAGCCGGCCAGCCATTCGGTGATGCCCTTGAGCACGTACTGGCTGTCCAGGTACAGGGTCACGGCGCACGGACGCCTGAGCGCCGCCAGCGCCTCGATCACCGCGGTCATTTCCATTCGGTTGTTGGTGGTGTCCAGCTCGCCGCCGAACAGTTCTTTTTTGGCGCCATCGGCGGCCAGCAATGCGCCCCAGCCTCCGGGGCCCGGGTTCCCCTTGCAGGCGCCATCGGTGTAGATCACGACACGCCGTTGCTGCATGGCTGGCGCAGCCGCCGGATCATTCATGGCAGATTTTGTGACAGGCAAGCTTTGAGCATCAGAAAGCGCTCAGCCTTGACATGGGTCTGCCCGCAGGAACTTTGCCGGCGACGGCGATGGGCGCGGGCGCTGTCGATTTATGCGTTTTCCAGCCCGCCTCGAGCAGATGCATGCCGCGAACGCGCTTGACCGCCACCAAAAAATACGCGGCGCCGAAAATCGGCCACCAGCGCTCGCCGGCCTTGTCCATCCAGGCAAAGCGGTCAAGCCACGGCCGAGTCGATAGCGCCGGACGGTAGCAGCCGAAGCGCGCTGATTCCACTTCAAAATCGAGCAGCCGCAACCAGTCGCGCAGCCGCCAATAGCCGATATATTCCCCGCTTTTAGGTAGAAACAAACCTTCGCCGCCAAAACGGCGAAGCAGCAGATCGCCGCGCTGGCGCAAGCGCCACAGGCTGACCGGATTGAATCCGCTGACGACCACCCGCCCCTCGGGAACCAGAACCCGCGCAACCTCGCGCAAGGCGGAATGCGGGTCCGGCCCGAGCTCCAGCGTATGCGGCAGCACCACCAGGTCCAGGCTGCTTTCGGGAAAAGGCAATGCGGCCGAATCGGCAAGCAAATCGGCACGCCGGGAACTTGGCACCGCCGGCGCCGTCTCATCGCTAGGCGCGGCTTGCATCGATGGCAAGGCCAGCCATTTATGCGGCATGCGATTGGCTTGCAAGGCGTCGAGTTCCGCCAGGCCCAGCTGCAGGGCGTGATAGCCGAAAATATCGCCGACCGCTTGCTCGAAACACGCTCGTTCCCATTCCTGCAGGTAAGCGCCCGGCGGGGTCTTCAGCCAGTCTGCCAAACCTATAATTTCAGAGTTCATCGACACCCATGCATGTATTTGATTCCCATTCCCGCCTTTGCCTACAATTGCTTTTTGGGTTTGGATGACGGCCGGCGACACCGGGCCGGTATTGCGCGCACTCGCGCGGCATGGCCGGCAATTAGAGCCGATTCTAGTCACGCATCAAACGACACCACCGCACTCGCCGAGCTAAGGCAGCGCAAACACAAATTCAAATGACGCCTCAATCCCGCACCGCCATTCCGGCTTTTTCTTCCTCGTTCCTGAATTTGCGTTTTTCCCCCCTGGCTGTGATTCTGGCGCTGTCGGTGCTCGCCGGCTGCGCCACGAAGCCTGGACTGCCAGACGACCCGGTGCTCACAACCGGCGCCAGCGCAACTCCTGGCATTAAATTGCAGCTCCCGAACGTCCCATTGCGCGCCATCACGCCCAGCGCGCTGGGCTCGAGCCCGATCGCCGCCACCGAGCCGCCGAAGGAGCTGTGGGACCGGATCCGCCGCGGTTTCGCCATGCCGGATTTGCAGAACGAGCTGGTCAGCGACCGCGAGCAGTGGTATGCCAGCCGTCCGGATTACATCCAGCGCATGACCGAGCGCTCGAGCAAATACCTTTTTCACATCGTCGAAGAGCTCGAGCGCCGCCAGATGCCGACCGAGCTGGCCTTGCTGCCTTTCATCGAAAGCGCCTTCAACCCGCAGGCCGTCTCCAGCGCCAAGGCCGCGGGCATGTGGCAGTTCATGCCAGCGACCGGCAGGGACTTTGCGCTAAAGCAAAACGTTTTTCGCGATGACCGCCGCGACGTGCTGGCCTCGACCCGCGCCGCGCTCGACTACCTGCAAAAACTCTACGGCATGTTCGGCGACTGGCACCTGGCGCTGGCGGCCTACAACTGGGGCGAAGGCAGCGTCGCCCGCGCCATCGCCAAAAACCAGCGCGCCGGCCTGCCGACGGGCTACAACGACCTGAACATGCCCGCGGAAACGCGGCTTTACGTGCCCAAGCTGCAGGCGGTGAAGAACATCGTCGGCCATCCCCAGGATTTCGGCGCCGAACTGCCATTGATCGCGAACCACGCCTATTTCCAGCAGGTGCAGATCAGCCGCGACATCGACGTCGCCCTGGCGGCGCGGCTGGCCGATGTGAAGATCGAAGACTTCAAGGCGCTCAACCCCTCGGCGCATCGGCCGGTTATCCTGGCCGCCGGCACGCCGCAGATCCTGCTGCCCTGGGACAACGCGCTGGTGTTCCAGCGCAATTTCGACGCTTACAGCCAAGGTCAATATGCCAGCTGGACCGCCTGGACGGCGCCGAGCACGATGAGTCTGGCCGAGGTCGCAAGGCACACCGGCATGAGCGAAGCCGATCTGCGCAGCATGAATAACATACCGCCGCGCATGCTCGTCAAGGCCGGCTCGACCTTGCTGGTGCCGCGTTCGGCACAGGTGGAAAACGACGTGACCAGCCATGTGGCCGACAACGCGCAGGTTTCACTGGCGCCTGAAATGACGACCCGGCGCACCACCGTCAGGGCGCGCAAGGGCGAGTCCGTCCTTACGGTCGCCCAGCGCTTCGGGTTGCCGCCAGCGAATGTGGCGCAGTGGAACAGCGTCGGCGCCCATGCCGGATTCAAGCCGGGCTACCAGGTGGTGGTGTTCTTGCCGATCGGCTATCACATCGCGCCCGAGGTTCAGCCAAGAGCCGTTGTTGTCAAATCACTGAAACACGCTCCCAAAGCGGTGGTCGGCAATAGCGTCAGGATCACCAGGCGCGGCGACCCCAAAGTGATCGAGAAAAAAGAAAAAACCCTAACCGGATCAGGGTTCAACTTCAAATTCGGATCGATCCGGCACCGAACAGGCCGATCAGGCCGATGACGATCAGGTAGATCGCGACGATGTAATTCAAGAGCCGCGGAATCAAGAGGATCAGAATGCCGGCGATGAGCGAGACGATCGGGCCTAAGCTGAGCGAGAGGTTCATGAGGTGCTTCCTTTGGATTTCAGATGAGCGATTCTCGCCCTACTCTACACCGGCTCCGTCCTCAAAGCGCGTGGGGTGTCGGGATCCGCGGGCGATTGCAGACGAGTGCGAACCGGAACAGCGGCGCTCGATCAAGCCTTGAACCGCCCTTTCGCCCGGAGCGCGAACACATTGGTATAGGTTTTCGCAAGGTCGATACGGTCAGCCTTGATGCCGGGATCGAAATCGGCCAGCGCCTTGAGCGCCGTGCGGGGGCCTTCCTCGGGAATAACCCCGTCGAGCGAGATCGATTCGCGCACCTTGTTGAAAGACGCCAGATACAGCGCCCGGTCCCCCAGCAGGTAGCTTTCGGGAACGGTCTTGATGATGTCGCCCGGCCCGGCCGTTTGCAGCCATTTCAGGCCGTGGACGATCGCATTGGCCAGCGCCTGGCAGGTGTTCGGGTTTTTCTGGATGAATTCCAGTGGCGCATACAGGCACGCCGCCGGCATGGCGCCGCCGAACACTTCGACCGTGCCCTTGGGCGTGCGGGTGTCGGTGATGATCTTGACCTCGCCTTTTTGCTCCAGCATCGTCATGACGGGGTCGGTATTGCTCATGGCGTCGACCTGGCCCGAACGCAGCGCCGCCAATGCCCCGGCGGCCGTTCCCACGCCGATGAAGCTCACGTCGCCGGCCTTCAGGCCGCCGCGCGACAGCACCAGGCTCGCCACCATATTGGCCGAAGAGCCAGGCTCGGAGACGCCGATTTTTTTGCCCTTGAGGTCGGCGATCGACTTGTAGTGCGGCAGGCTCTTGGTCGAAACGCCAAACGCGATCTGCGGCGCCCTGCCCTGCAGCACGAAGGCCTGGAAAATTTGGTTTCTCGCCTGCAGGTTGATGGTGTGTTCAAAGGCGCCCGAGCACACATCGGCCGCGCCGCCGACCACGGCCTGCAGCGCGCGCGCGCCGCCTGCGAAATCGCCGATCTCGACGTCCAGGCCCTCGGCCTTGAAGTAGCCGAGCTGCTCGGAAAGCGTCAAGGGAAGGTGGTAAAAAGCCGCCTTGCCGCCGACGACGAGCGAAATTTTTGTTTTTTCCAGGCTGGTTTGCGCGCGCAGGCCGGGCCATGCCAAAGCGGCCGCGGCCAGCGCGGCGCCGCCGGTGAAGCGCCGCCGGGAAATAACAGGCGCTCGAAAAGGCGCTCGAAAAGATGGTCGGCTCATGCGATTTGCTCCTGCTTTGGCAATCCGGCCAGCGTATCGACACGGCCGAAAACCCGCATCGGTATCATCCCGTGCGGGTTATCACCAAAGTTTCGGCAGAGGAACACTGGCCGCCACGCGCCAGACCAGCCGTGCTTGTGCCCTAGCGGTAGCCGGAAAACAAGATGCCGATATTGACCAGCAGCGCAAGCGCCCAGACCAGCGAGCGGGCGGTGGCTAAATTGGCGACATACAGGGCGATGTAGCCCATGCGCAGCACGATGAACAGCAGCGCCAGCAGGTCCAGCCGTGCCTGCGATGCCTGCAGCAGGTGCGCAATGATGACCGCCGCGAAGAAAAATGGCAGTGCCTCGAAAGTGTTGGCCTGCGCCGCGTTGGCGCGCGCGCGCCAATCGGTTTGCCGCGCCAGCCAGCCGCGTGGATTGCGGTTGTCATAGCCGCCTTCGCGACTGGGCGTGCGCATCAGGCCATGCTTGGCGATTCCGGCGCATACGACAGGCAGCAAAGCGGCGAGCAAAACACACCAGTAAGCGATGGTGAAGCCGGGAAATAGCATGGCGATATCCTTTTTTAGCTTGTCGGCCGGCGGCGCGGGCCGGCTGGGGCAGTTTTCTTGAATCACCGCCTATCGACCAGCGCATGGGCGATCGTTCCCAGATCGACATATTCGAGCTCGCTGCCGGCCGGAACGCCGCGCGCCAGGCGCGTGACCCTGGCCCCGCGGCTTCTCAAGGCCTGGCCGATCACATGCGCCGTCGCTTCGCCCTCGGCGGTGAAGTTCGTCGCCAGGATGACCTCCTGAACCTCGCGCGAAGCGGGCGGCAGCAGCTCGCCGTGTTCGTCCCTGGGCGCGACCCGGTCGAACAATTTTTGCAGGCCGATATCGTTCGGACCGACGCCGTCGAGCGGGCTGAGCTTGCCCATCAGCACGAAATAGACGCCGCGGTAGGCCAGCGTGCGCTCCAGCGCCGCCTGGTCAGCGGGGGTTTCGACGACGCACAGCTTGCTGCGGTCGCGCTGCGGATTGGCGCAGGTGCCGCAAATTTCCTGCTCGCACAGCGTGTTGCACAGGGCGCAGTGGCCGATGCTGCCCACCGCATGCTCGAGCGCGCTCGCGATCTGCAGCGCCCCAGGCTTGTCATGCTGCAGCAGGTGAAACGCCATGCGCGCGGCCGACTTGGCGCCGACGCCCGGCAGCTTGCGCAGCGCCTGGGTCAGGTTGTCGAGCGCGTTGGAGGTGGTCATTGAAGAAAAAGCAGCTAGGGACCGGGGCGACGAGGCATCAGAAAGGAAACTTCATTCCTCCGGGAAGCGCCGGCATGCCGGCGGTGAGCTTGCCCATTTTTTCCTGGCTGACTTCCTCGGCCTTGCGCACGGCCGCGTTGAACGCGGCGGCGACCAGGTCTTCGAGCATGTCCTTGTCCTCGGCGAGCAGGCTCGGGTCGATCTCGATGCGCTTGACGTCGTGCTTGCAGGTCATCGTGACCTTGACCAGGCCCGCGCCGGCGTCGGCCGTCACTTCGACGAAAGCCAGGTCGTCCTGCGCTTTTTTCAGGTTGTCCTGCATCGCCTGCGCCTGCTTCATGAGGCCGGCGAGTTGTCCTTTATTGAACATTTTCTTCCTTGGAGTGGGGTTGCTGAAACTGGCGTCGATCATATCGGCTGGCTGCGTCAAGTCCGACTGCGGCTCAGGATGCAATGCTTTTAATGCTGCCGGGAACGATCTTGGCGCCCCAGTCACGGATCAGGCCCTGCACGAACGGGTCATTTTGAATCAGCGCTTCGGCGGCGCGCTGGCGCTCGGCCAAGGCGGCGGCATTGCGCCGCGCCGGCGTGTCGCGAACGGCGCCGACTTCCACCGCGAGTTTCAAGCCGGCGTCGGCCAGCGTTGCCTGGAGCGCAGCCTGCAGCTTTTCACGCGCCGCGGGCTGGCTCAGCGACTCGCGCTCGACCCGCAGCGTCCAGACGCCGGCCTGCCGGCCGCACAGCTCGGATTGCAGCGCGAGCTCGCGCGTCAACGCGGCGATGGCGTCGGCGGCGATCAGCTGGCCGACAAGCCGGCTCCAGTCGTCGCCGAGCGCCATGGCTTGAATGCTGTCGCCTGACCGGTCTTCCGATGGCACCTGGTTTGCTTCTGAATTTATAGCATTCTGAGCAAGCCCCATATGCGCAGAAGCCTGATTTGATACATAATTTTCACCCGGCGCGGCTTCAAGAACAGGAATTGGCGCCGATACTGGAGGAGTAGCAGGCTTGAGCGTCTGTGCGTTCAGGTTTCGGCCCAGGCCAGCCGCCTCAGGCGGCTTTTTTGCCGGCTCGGCGGCGCTCCCCGGCGTGGCGGCCTGTGTTGCCGCAGGCGGTGCGGCAGCCACGGACGCGGCCGCCGCGGCGCCCGCCGGCTTGAAAGCCAGCAGGCGCAGCAGCACCATCGTCAGCCCGGCATATTCGTCGGGTGCCAGCCCGAGCTCGCCTCGCCCGTGCAGGCACAGGCTGTAGAGCAGCTGGGTTTCATCCGGCGGCATCGCCCGCGCCAGCCGCGCCGTCTCGGCGGCTTCCGGGTCGCCCTCGTCGTCCATGTCGCCGTCGCCGCCCTCCGCGCCCAGGCCGGGCACCGCCTGCAGCACCGCCATGCGCTGCAGCACCGTCGCCATCTCCTCCAGCGTCGAGGCCGCGCTCAGGCCATTGAGGCGCAGCGCTTCCGAAGTCTCGACCACGGTGCGGCCGTCGCCCCGCGCCAGCGCGTCGAGCAGGCGAAAGACATAGCCGCGATCGACGCTGCCGAGCATGCTGCGAACGCTCGCCTCGCCCAACCGGCCCGAGCCGAAGGCGATCGCCTGGTCGGCGAGCGACAGCGCGTCGCGCATCGAGCCGCGCGCCGCGCGCGACAAGAGGCGCAGCGCCTGCGGCTCGGCATCGACGCGCTCGGCGGCGAGCACCTGCGCGAGGTGTTCGCGCACCGTCTCGGGCGCCATCGGCCGCAGGTTGAACTGCAGGCAGCGCGACAGCACCGTCGGCGGCAGCTTTTGCGGATCGGTCGTCGCCAGGACGAACTTGAGGTATTCCGGTGGCTCCTCGAGCGTCTTGAGCATGGCATTGAACGCCGTGTTCGTGAGCATGTGGACTTCGTCGATCATGAAGACCTTGAAGCGGCCGACGACCGGCTTGTAAACGGCTTGCTCGAGCAGCTGGGCGATTTCATCGACGCCGCGGTTCGACGCCGCGTCGAGCTCGGTGTAGTCGACGAAGCGGCCGGCGTCGATGTCGCGGCAGGCGTCGCAGGCGCCGCAAGGCTCGGCCGTGATGCCTCCCTGCCCGTCGGCGCCGGTGCAATTGAGCGACTTCGCCAGGATGCGCGACACCGTCGTCTTGCCGACGCCGCGCGTTCCCGTAAAGAGGTAGGCGTGGTGCAGCCGGCCCGACGTCAGCGCGTTTCCCAGCGCCCGCACCACATGCGACTGCCCGACCATTTCAGAGAAATTTTTCGGTCGGTATTTGCGCGCGAGAACGAGGTAAGACATGGCCCCATTGTAAATTGCCGCGGCGCCGCTGGAAGCGCCTTCCCGGCTTCCTTAAGGCAGAAGGCCGTCGTGCAGCGCCACCAGGGCCCGCGTCAGCTTGTGGCCCGGATCCATGTAGATCATCGGCAGCGACCGCTCGTGCGACTCGCGAATTTTCACCGACGCCGGCAGGTAAGGCTCGAGCACCGGCAGCCCCTCGGCGACCAGTTCGCCGACGATGCGCTGAGGCAAATTGGCGCGTGGCTGGAACTGGTTGACGACAATGCCTTCGACGACCAGCCCGGCGTTGTGATCGGCCTGGATTTCCCGCACGTTTTCCAGCAGGGTGTAGAGCGCCTGGCGCGAAAAATCGTCGCAGTCGAACGGTATCAGGCAATGGCGCGCGGCGATCAGCGCCGAGCGGGTGAAGAAATTGAGCGCCGGCGGCGTGTCGATGTAAATCCGGTCGTAGCCCGCCGCGAGCTGCGCCAGCGCTTCGCGCAGCTTGAAGATCTTGTGGCGCGACTCGAGCTTGACCTGCAGCTCGTCGAGCGCCGGGCTCGACGCCATGAGGTCGAGCTTCTCGTGCGGCGTGGCGACGATGAATTCCTTCGGCGACACGGTGCGCAGGCTGTAGCTCAGGGCATTTTCAAAAAACCCGGCGATGTTCGGCTGGTCGCTGGCGGCCGCCCGGCCCATCAGGTAGGCGCTGGAGTTGCCCTGCGGATCGAGATCGACAACCAGGGTGCGCAAGCCTTCGCTGGCACTGATGGCGGCGAGGTTGCAGGTGATGGTGGACTTGCCCACCCCTCCTTTTTGATTGAAAACGACGCGTGGCATGGGGTCTTCCTTGTGCGGCAGGGTTGGATGCGCCGATTGTGCCCTGCCACATAGGTTGAACGGGCTGGGCAAGGGCGCCGCGGACAATTTCCAGGCCTATAATCGCCGGCGACGGGCCTTCCCGCATGGTGAGGCGGCCAACCGGGTCAGATGGGGAACCAAGCAGCCCTAACCGAGGAGCCAGTGCCGGGGTCGAGGCTCGTCACCTTATTTTCCACTCTACGCCTTCGCTTTCTCGCACGAAGCGCCGCCGCCCGCCTCATGGCCCGCCGACCTCTTCGATCGCCGTTGTCGTCTGCAGCGCATGGTCGGCGATCTGCGGCGCCATCAAGGCGAGCGACGCCAGCGCATAGGTGCCGCTGATCACCCCTTTGTACGCCACCTCGGCGCCGACGACCTCCCGGTCCAGGCCCTCGGTGGCGGCGACGATGCAGTCTTCGATGCTGGCCAGGCCGACATCGGCGTAGAGCGGCTCGCTTTCGTAGCTGACGCTGTACTCGAACAGTCCCTGCTCCATCGGGTCGATGTGAAAACGAACGATCATCCGATCCCCTTTTATTCGATGCCAGCGTTATCTACTATCAAAAAAATAGCTGCTAACGCTTGCTGGTATTGCGCAAACAGCTAGTTTTATCGTTATTTTTCGGCTCACGGACCGTGATCGGCCGAAGGCGCCAGCCGGTGAATCCGAAGCGCGTTTTCGGCAACCGCTCGGGACGCGATGCCGAGCAGGTGATGGTGGTGCGTGAAGACCAACACCTGCGCCGTGGCGGCGAACTTTTCGAGCGCGCGGAACATGTGGCCCGAGCGCTCGTCGTCGGCGGTCATGAAGACGTCGTCGAGCACCAGCGGCATCATGCGGTCGGGCCGGCGCTGCAGCTCCAGCGCGGCCAGCCGCAGCGCCAGGTACAGCTGGTCGGCGGTGCCTTCGCTCAAGCCGGAAATCTCGATCGCCTCGCCCCGCGCCGGCTGCGCCAGCAACAGCGGCGCGTCGCCGTCGGCATCGACCCGCAGCCTGGCGAAGCGCCCGCCGGTCATGAGCCGGAAGTAGTCGCCCGCCAGCTCGAGCACCGGGCCTTGCGTCTTTTCGCGGTGGCGCCGCAGCGCTTCGGCAAGCAAGGCTTCGGCGAGCTTGAGCTGCGCCCACGGCCGCACGCCGGCGCGGTAGTGGGCAATGGCCGCCTCCATCTCCTCCCTGGCCTGGGCCGCCGCGTCCGACGTATCGACTTGCGCCAGCCCGGCGCGGGCGGCCTGCTCGGCGTCGATGGCGGATTTTTCGGCGGCCTCGAGCTCGGCGATGCCCACCTGGCAAGCCTCTTTTTCGGCGTCGATCGCCACACTGTCGAGTTCGGCGAGCTGCCGGCGCAGCGCGGCCGCCTCCTTCGGCGACGTCCTTGCCAGCCGGTCCTTGAGCTCATGCAGGCGCGCCGACACGTCGCGCTGGTGGTCCGAGCGCGCCTCGGCGTGCGGCAATTCGCTGGCGTCCTGCACCCCCGCCTGGCGCAGCAGGGTTTCCAGCGCGTCTCGCGCGTCCTGCAGATCGCAGGCGGCTCGCTGCCGGCGGCCGGTTTCCTCGGCCTCGCGACGCTCCAGCGACGCCTGCAGCGCCGCGGCCTCGCGCGATTGCGCCAGCCGCAGCGTCACGTCGTCAAGCCAGGCTTCCCGGTGCTCCCAGGCCGGCTCTTCCAAAAGCCGGCCGAGCGCGGACGCCGCGTCGGCGGCCGCCGCCTCGCCGGCGCGCAGCTGTTCGAGCTGCTGGCGCTGCCCGACATGGCTGCGGTAGTCGTTGACCCAGCGGCGCAGCTCGGCCAGCCGCGCTTTGACCGTGTCGGCTTCCACGCCCGGCGCCAGGTAAAGCCGGCGGCAATGCGCGTCCAGCGCAGCCCGGCACGCGCTCAGCCGGCCGGCCAGGTCGGCGGCGCCGGCCTGATCGGCTTCGATGGCGAGCGCCAGACCGGCGATTTCGGCGTTCCGGCGCTCGGCGTCGGCCCGCGCCGCCGCCAGGGCGCGCTCGGCGATGACGCCCAGGATGGTCAAGGCGTCCAGCGGCTGCGCCGCCGCCGAAGGCATGCGTCCCAGCGCCCGAAGCGCGGCGACCAGGCCCGCGCTGGCTTCGGCCATGCGCTGCCGCAGCAGCGCATGCGCCTGGCTCGCCAGCGCCAGGCGTTCGCCGCGCTCGAGCGCCGCCTGGCGCAAGGCCAGCCATTCGCGCACGGCGGCCGCCGCGCCGCCGGGAATGCCCTGGCGCGCCAGGGCGCCGCTCCAGTTGGCGTCGAGCGCCGCGAGCGAAGTTTGCTGTTCGGCCTGCGCAATCTCCAGCGCCGCCAGCGCTTGCTGCATCTCGCCGATCCGCTGCCCGCATTCGGCGGCTTCCGCGGCGCGCCGGGCGCCCTCGCGCAGCAGGTCGGCCTGGCGGTCGGCATGCGCCTGGGAACGCTCGAACTCGTCGGCCAGCAAGGCGTTTTTCGCCCGCTGCGGCGCTTGGTCGTCGGCGCCGCTTGGCGCGGCGGTGCCGATGCAAGCCGCGCGCAGCGTTCGCCAGGCGCCGTCGCGCGCGCTTCGGGAGTCGCGCAGGGTGTCGGCGGTGACGATCTCGCCGGCCGCGGCGAGCGCCTTGCCGCGGCGCTGCTGCGCCGCCAGGTCGGCCTGCAGGCGCTGGCGCTGGCCGTGGTTCAACGCCGCCTGACCGAGCAGTTCGCCGCGCGCGCGCTCGTAGGCGTCGATCTCCGCCGACGCCAGCCAGCGCGAAAGCGCTAGCCGCTCGAGCGACTCGGTCTCGAGCTCACCGAGGCAGCGATCGAGCTTGCGCCGCTCGCTGCCGATTTCGGCCTCAAGCGCCGACAGCCGCGGCTGCGCATCGCCGAGCGACTGCGCCTGACCCAGCGCCAGCGCCAGCGCCCGCCGCAGCGCCGGCGGCGGCTCGTCGGTCACTTCGCGCCGCAATTCGCCGAGTTTTCGCTCTGCCGCATCGAGCCGGCCGCGCGCATGCCGCGATTCGAGCGTCAACGCCTGGTGCGTCTCGAGCAGCAGCTCCTGCTCGGCCTGCTCGGCCGACGAAGGCGTCAGGCTGAAGAATTCGTCCAGGCCTAGAGCACTTTTCCCGGCGGCCTGCGCGATGCGCGCGGCCTGCAGCATGAGCTGGCGCGCGTCGTGGTCGGCCGCGGCTTGCAGCTTGAGCCGGCCGCCCTGCTCGCGCCGCAGCAGCGACAAGTCCGACTCCAGCCGGTCGATGGCCGGCGCATGAAGCAAAAGCGCGGCTTCGATCTTCAGTGTTTGCAACGATTGCCGGCATTCGGCGATCGCCTCGTCGGCTTGCGCCAGCGCGCCCTGCGCCCGCTCCTGATCCTTCAGCGCCGCCAGCCGGCGCTCGCGGGCGTCCACCGGCAGCGCCACATGGCATTGCGCCTGCGCCCACTGCCCCTCGGCCAGGTCGATCTCGCGCAGCAGCGGCTCGACGGCGCGCAGCTCGACCAGTTCGGCCAGCCGCCTGCGCTCGCCCGCCAGCCGCTCCCTGACCGCCGCCAGGCGCTGCCGCGCGTCGTCATGCGCGCGCTTGAGCCCTTTCCACTGCTCGGGCCGGGTCACGGCCAGCTTGTGGCGCTGCCGCGCCTCGTCGAGCTGGCGCGCCGCTTCGTTCAGGATCGGCAGCTGGCCCCGAGGAACGAAATACTTCCGGGCGTCGGCTTGCAGCGTCTGCAGCAGCTGCTTGATCCCGGCCGCGCCGGTGCTGGCCTCGAACAGCGCGGCGCCGAGTTCGCCCTCGCCCTGGATCAGCAGCTGGCCGCCCTTGCGCAGGCGCTGCGAATCCAGGCCATACATGGTCTCGAATTGTTCGCGCGCCACGCCGCCGGTCAGCGCCTGCCGCACCTCCGGGGATATTGGCGGTATCGGCGAAACTGGCGATGATATCGGCGCCCCGGTCGCCGGGTCCGCGCCCATCAGCGTCTCCTTACTGCCTTTGCGCCGCGCCAGGCCATGCAGGTGTCCGGCGACATCCTCGAAGCAGCCCGCCAGCAGCATGTCCTTGAACTCGTGGACAAAATCGTCCTTGCTGCGCAGCGGAATACCGTAGCGCAAATCGCCGATGGCGCGCAGCGCCGACGACTTGCCGGCCTCGTTGGCGCCATAGATCAGATGCAGCCCGGCGGGTCCGGAAAAATCGAGCGTCACGTCGGTAAAAGGGCCGAACGCCTTCAGGAACAGCGTGCGGATTTTCATGGTGGCGGCTCGCCGGCGTTCAGGCGCGCCAGCAGCGTCGCCTCGGCATCGCCGAGCAGCGCGAGCAGCCCGGCCGCGTCGTCGAGCCGGGGAATGTCGCTTGCCGCATTGCCAGCATGGCCCGCATCGTTCGCCTCATGCGCCAGCGCCGCCAGCACGTCGGCCGGCACCTTGCCCAGCACCTCGGCCAGCGCCTTGCGGCAAAACGCCTGCAGGGCTGGACCATCGCGCAACAGCTCATCGACCCAGCGGACCAGCTCGCCGAGCGCGTCGCCGGCCTGCCCGAGCCCGGCGCGGTCAACGGGCGAGCGCAGCTCGAGCCGGACGCGCTCGATCCAGATCTCCGCGCCCGAGACGTCCTGCGCCGCGGCCCGCACCGTAGCGGCCAGCGTTCCGGGCTGGCGCGCCTCGGCGGCATGCAAGTCGGTCTCGCCGGTGAGCACGATCCTGACCGCATGCAGCACATCGCCCGCGCCGGCCACCGCAGGCCGCAGCGCCTGCGCGACCTGGCGCGGCAGGTCGTCCAGGGTCTGGCCGGGCTCGACCTCGATGCGCAGCTGGTGCCAGCGCACCACATCCAGCGGCATGAAGCGGGCGCTCAACGCGGCGCCGTCAACGGTCACCAGCTCGCAGCCCTTGATGCCGGTCTCGCGCGCATGGCGGCCCTGCAAATTGCCGCAAAAAACGACCCGCGGCACCTCGCAGACCACTTGCCGCGCATGCACATGCCCGAGCGCCCAGTAGTCGTAGCCCCGGGCCTTTATTTCATCGAGGCTGGTGGGCGCGTAGCTGTCGTGCCCGTCCATTCCCGCCAGGCTGGTGTGCAGCAGGCCGATGTTGAAGCAGCCCGCCACGGCGGGCGGGTAGTGAAGGACGAGGTCTTCGGGCACCTCGCGGTCGGGAAAGCTGTGGCCGTGAATCGCGACGCCCAGGGCTGGCAAATGCGCGGTTTCGGCGCCGCGGCTGGAAAACACCTTCACGTTGTCGGGCCACGGCACCTGCCGGCTGATCACGCCCTGCGCGTCATGGTTGCCCTGCACGATGAAAACGGCAATGCCGGCGCGTCCCAGCCGCACCATTTGCTCGCGAACGAACAGGCCGGTGTGAAAGTCCTGCCAGTCGCGGTCGTACAGGTCGCCGGCGATCAGCAAGAAATCGATGCGCTCGTCGAGCGCCAGATCGACCAGGCGCTCGAGCGCGCGCCGGGTCGCGCCGCGCAGCCGCTCCAGCGGCGCGCCCTCGTAGCGGCTTAAGCCCCGCAGCGGGCTGTCGATGTGCAGGTCGGCGGTATGGATAAAGCGCATCGGGCTTTCTTTCTGGTGTCTTTTTGCCCGCCCGGCGAATCCGTGGAAGGCATTGCGATGAGGCGGCCTGGCTGCTACTATTTTAATAGCTTATGACTCACGCGGGACAAGCGATATAGCGATTATTAGCAGTATATTAGGGTCATCAGGCCAGCGGACTGGAGTTGGTTCATTTTCGCAAACACCGGCAAGCGGCAAGCGTGCCCCGTCGCCATCGCCTGTTTTTTAGGCGCTGGCCGCAGCGTCAATGCCGGCGCCGCCTTGCGGACTTATCCAGAAAGTTACCCACAGCGTAGGCCACAGTCCGCAGGGATAATTAAATGGCCTAAACGGCCTTTCCAGCCGCCGCGATTCTCGCATCCCAATTACCATCGGCCGATGTGCAGCCACTATGAATCACTCCAGGATCGCGGGCGTTACCGCCAGCATTTCAATGTCGAGCCGCCGGACGACCTGGGCCGGTCGGACGTCTGGCCCTTGTATGCGGCAAGCTTCATCCGGCGGCCCCGTGAAGCGGGCAGCGGCGACGAGGCCGTGCCCGAACGCGAGGCCCTGGCCGGCCAGTTCGGCTTGCTTGCGCATTGGGCGAGCGATGCCGCCGCTGGCAGGCGAACCTACAACGCCCGCAGTGAAACCGCCGCCAGCAAGCCGAGCTTTCGCGACGCCTGGCGCCAGGGGCAGCGCTGCATCATCCCGGTCGAGGCGTTTTACGAACCCGACTGGCGCAGCGGCAAGGCGGTGCCGACCCGCATCTCGCGCGCCGACGACAAACCGATCGGCATCGCCGGATTGTGGTCACGCTGGAAGTCGCCTAAAGGAGAGCTTGTTCACAGCTACGCCATGCTGACGATCAATGCCGACGAGCATGGGCTGATGAGCCGGTTTCACAAGCCGGGCGACGAGAAAAGGATGGTCGTTGTCTTGCCCGACGGCGCCTACCAGGACTGGCTGACAGCGCCGGTCGAGCAAACGATGGCGTTTATGCGACCCTACCCAGCCGATCGGCTTTTGGCGGCCGCCGGCAGCACAACGGTGCTGGACGCCAAAGACCTGTTTCGCGATGGCGAGTGATCGATCGGATAGCTCTGGAAGCTTTTAGAACCAGTTGCCGAATAATTCTGGCGGCATTTTGCCGAAAGCCCTTCGACACCGGTCTGCGTTAGCGAACAAACGGCTGCTTCTTTACGCTGAACAAAAAAAGCCTGCTATCGCATTGATAGCAGGCTTTTCTTACTGTACCTGGGGTGGCTGATGGGGCTCGAACCCACGACAACAGGAATCACAATCCTGATTTTTTATTATTCGCCATCGTTGATTAATACCTTACAATCAATACAAATCAACAGCTTAGGGTTTCCATACTGGACAAATAGACAGCTGCGGTGTTGATTGATATTCCTCTAAATGGGGCAAAAGTGGCTACATGGTGGCTACATGGAATGGCCAAACGGTCAGTAAAGGGTAAAACATGGCACGACCGAAGAAAGACGATTCGCCGGACTTGGGCAAGTCGCATGACCTGACGGCCGGTTTAATCGAGCGCCTCAGCTGCCCGGCTGGCAAGAGTCAAGCCTTCATGCGTGACGCCAAAGCGCCCGGCCTGCGTGTGCGCGTTACCGCTGCTGGTACCAAGTCGTTTGTCTTTGAAGCCAAGCTGAACCGGCAGACCATCCGCCGCACGATTGGAGACGTTCGAGCCTGGAGCATCGAAGCCGCCCGTAACGAAGCAAACCGCCTGCGCGTGACGCTTGACGCCGGCACAGACCCGCGCGAGGTGGAGCGCGACCGACAAACCGCCGCCGATGAAAAGAAGGCCGTAGCCGCTGCCAAAGTAGAGGCCGACAAGGTAGCAGCCCTGACCGTGGGCGAAGTGTGGGCAGACTACATTGCACAGCGCCGCCCGTTCTGGGGTGACTTGCACTACCGCGACCACATCGACAAAGCCAAGGCCGGTGGCTTGCCGTCTGGCCGCCGTGGTGGTGGCAAGCAACTGACGAAGCCGGGGCCACTGGCCGCCTTGATGCCGCTGGCGCTGAAAGACCTTGACCAAGTCACGATTGAACGCTGGGCCGCTGATGAAGGCAAAACCCGCCCGTCATCCGCCCGGCTAGCATGGCGGCTGCTGACCGTGTTCTTGACGTGGTGCGGAGAACAACCTGTCTATGCCGGCCTGCTGCCCGCCAAGAATCCCGCCAAGACCAAAAAGGCACGGGAAGCTTTGGGCAAGGCAGGAACCAAATCCGACGTGCTCCAGCGTGGGCAATTGGCCGCGTGGTTTTCCGCCGTGCAACAGATACAGAACCCGGTGATTGCCGCCTGCAAATGATGCTGCTGACGGGTGCAAGGCCGGGCGAAGTGCTGGCGCTGCGCTGGGAGGATGTAAACACCCAATGGAAGGGAATCAGCATCCGCGACAAGGTGGAGGGAACCCGCGAGATACCCGCAACGTCCTACATGCTGCACCTGCTGGCCACCCTGCCCCGCCGCAACGAATGGGTTTTCCCAAGCCATACCAGCGCGACCGGCTGCCTGACCGAACCCAACAACCCGCACACGCGCGCCTGTAGAGCTGCTGGCCTGGAGGGGCTGACCTTGCACGGGTTGCGCCGTTCGTTCAAGAGCCTGACCGAGTGGCTTGAAGTACCCGTAGGCGTGGTGGCGCAAGTCATGGGGCACAAGCCAAGCGCCACGGCTGAAAAGCATTACACCGTGCGACCGCTCGACCTGCTACGGGTTCACCACGAAAAGATTGAAGCGTGGATTCTGGAGCAAGCCGGGATTGTGTTTGATGCCAAAGCCGCGCCCGCGCCCGGTGCGCTTCGCATGGTGGGCGGATAAGTTTTGGACACTGCGATGAACAGACTCCTTGCTTTCTATTACGGCAGTCATCCAGACAGCCACGGGCGAATGCTGGCGGAAATGCTTAAGCAGGACGACCACTGGCTAGAGGTTTGCCACAACTATATTCAATGGCTTTTCCCAACCAAGGAATTTAGCCGCGTTACGCCTGATGCGCCAATACTGGACAAGGCGACCATTGAAGCCTTCCGCGCGGATGAATTACTGCGTGGACACTTGCGAGCCGCGCTGATACGAATTTTGTCTTTTTACGGTCTCAAATTAACGCCTGTCGAGGTTGTTAAAGGGCCGAACTGGCAAGCCCGAAAATCCAACTGGTTCACCGAAAACACGCACAACAGCTTGCGAATTACGCGCATTCTTAAATCCCTAAACTCGCTTGGATTGGCAACTGAAGCAAAGGCTTTTCAATCAGGATTGCAAGCTCTTTGCGAGTCCGAGCCTGACTGTGGCATTGACAAGATTGCGATGCAATTCTGGCGCGATGCCGTGGCAATGAATTGATTGGAAATTAACAAGTTTTGCCCCAGCCTAGCCAGCGCTTAATTACCGCTGGCGAAAAGTCGGACACCTTCACCAACAGGCCCGGGCTCCTCAATGAAGTGACGCCTTGAAGGGGTGCGACTATGAAAACGATTTACATGGCTGCTGGCACTGAGCATGTTCAATTTGATGAACTGGCGCACCGGATAGCAACTGCATTACACCCTTTGGGTGAAAGCGCAACAGATAGCGAAATGATGGCTTATGGTGGCGCGTGCCTTAACTTAGAAGCCGAACTACTCCAAGCCGCGAAGTCTGGCGCATTGCCAGTTAAAGACCCGTTGACGTTTGGGCCGCACAGTTACCCCAGGGGCAATGCTTTGCAAACTGCATTGGTTTCAGTGAACGACCTGCGCGTTTTTTTGGCTGGCCGCCCCATTGCCATTGAATCAGTGCCAGAACAGGCCGCGACACCCAGCCCCGCGCCCGTGGGGCAAGCAATAGAGACAAGGGAACAACGACAAGACCGCCGCCTCAATGCTTGCATTGAGGCTAGCTTGCTGATGGACACAAAAGCCGCGTTATTGCGTTTGCCCGCTGGCGTAGGCGATGTTGCAAACCGTGAGGGCGTGACGCGCCAAGCATTTTCAGCGGACGTAAAAGCCGCATTGAAGCGCCGGGAAAGTGCCAAAAGGGAAGGCGTAACTGTCCACCGCGCCTAATGCAAGCGCCTGCAACTGCCTGCATTTGAAGGGCGTTTTCATTGGGGATGTGAAGATGCAAGCGCCTGCATAGGTGACTGCATGAATATGCAAGATAAGTAATCCATATCGCTGCACTTTTGCAGTGATACCGGATTACCGACATGCAAACCGCCCCGCAACAGTTCCTGCCACTGGAACTGGTTAGCAAACCCAACGTAGATACAGCGCACGCCGCGTACCTGCTGACCCGCCGCCCCCAGACTTTGAGGGCATGGGCCTGTCTGGAAAATGGCCCGCTTCGCCCCGTCCGCATCAATGGGCGCCTGGCCTGGCCGGTTAGCGAGTTGAAACGCGTCTTAGGGGTGGCATAAATGAAAACGCCCGACCCCACAAAAGCAGAATCGAGCGCCCTGAACAGCGTCAATTTTACCGCACCTAGCCGCTTCACTGGCACGGAAAACCCGCGCCACTTGCGCGCCATTCAAGCCCTGATGACGCGCCCAATAACGCGCGAGCACCTTGACCAGATAGCCGGATGCTCCAATGGCCCTGAATTGATAGCAGAGCTTCGCCGCCGTGGGCTCGAAGTGCCCTGCTGCCGCACCAAAAAGAAAGACCGCGATTTATTCGACCGCTGGCCCGGTGTATATCACTTCACGCAAACAGACCGCCGCCGCGTAAGTGCCTGGCTGACACGCCGGGGAGGTGCTGCCAATGGATAACGACCTGAGCCGCGCTCGCAACGCGCTTTATTCGATACCGCCCGACCTGCCCCGCGATGAGTGGGTTCGCGCCGGCATGGCCGCGCAAGCTGCCGGGTTGAGCTTCGATGACTTTGACGCCTGGAGCGCATCGGCGCCGAGCTACAACGCGCAAGCCTGCCGGGCAACGTGGCGAAGTTTCAAAACCGGTAAAGGCGTGGGCGCTGGCACTTTGTTTGCAATGGAGAGTGAGCACGGCGGGCGCACGAGCGCGGACAAGCTCCAGCGACAAGCGCCAGCACAGACACGCCCCGCAAAGCCGCCGCGCAAGCCAGCCCCAGGCATGAGCGCAGCCGATGTGTGGGGCCGCTGCGAAGCTGCAACAGCACAGCATCCCTACATCACGCAAAAGCAGGCCGCCGGGGTGCCTTTGGACGGCTTGCGCGTGGTGCCTGCTGATGACCGCCTGACCGTTGTTCAAGGCGAGCGCATGGCCGGGGCGCTGGTGGTGCCCGTCATCCGCGCCGATGGCTGCATATCGAGCCTGCAATTCATTGCGCTGCCCACTGTGGCCGCCCGCCTGAAAGCCAAAGGCAGAACCGGTAAGCTGAACCTGCCCGGTTGCCCGATGCAAGGCTCGTTCATTGTGGGCGAACTACTGCCCGGTGGCGTGGCCTACATCGTGGAAGGTATCGGCGCGGCCTGGAGCTGCTGGCAAGAAACCGGGGCCGCTGCCGTGGTGTGTTTCGGTTCGGGCCGCATGCGCACGGTAGCCGCTGAATTGCGCCAGCGTGACGCCGCCGCCCAGCTGGTGCTAGTGCCTGACGTAGGCAAGGAAGCCGACGCCGACCAGATAGCGCTTGAAGTCGGGGCTGCCGTGGTGAAGATGCCCGAAGGCTGGGCGCAAAACAGCGACGTGAACGACTTGATGCAGCGCGACGGCAGCGACGCGTTGGCTACGCTGCTTGAGTCCGCGAGCGAGCCGCCCCGGCCGGAGCCGCGCTACAAGCTGCTGGGGGCCGAGGACCTGCGCGACCTGCCCGCTCTGGCCTGGCGCGTGCGTGGCGTGCTTCCATCAGCAGGGCTGGCCGGACTGTACGGCCCCAGCGCCAGCGGTAAGTCGTTCCTTGCGCTTGATTTAGCCGCCGCGATTGCCGAGGGCCGGCGCTGGTTTGATTGCCGTGTGGACGCCGCACCGGTGGTCTATGCCGCCCTTGAAGGTGAAGGCGGTTTCAAACTCAGAGTAGCGGCATGGGAAGCACATACAGGCCGCACTTTGCCCGATGGCCTGCATATGGTGCTGCAGCCGTTCCAACTAACGGCGCCGCAGGACGTGGCCGACCTGGCCGCCGTGGTGCCGGACGGGGCTGTGGTGTTTCTCGACACGCTCAATCGGGCCGCGCCGACGGCTGACGAAAACAGCTCCAAGGACATGGGCGAAATCCTGAGCGCCGCCAAGCAGCTGCAAAGCCTTGCCAATGGGCTGGTGGTGCTGGTGCATCACACGGGCAAGGACGCGACCAAGGGGCTGCGCGGGCACAGTTCGCTATTCGCCGCCCTCGATGCCGCCGTGGAAGTCTCGCGCGATGGCGACCAGCGGGAGTGGAAAGTGGCGAAGTCCAAGGACGGGCAAGACGGCGACGCGCATCCGTTCAAGCTGCAAATTGAAACGCTGGGCACGGATGACCATGGGGACGCCATTACATCGTGCGTGGTGGTGCGAGACCATGGCGCCCAAGACGTGCGAGCCGTCAAGCTGCCCCAAGGTGGAAATCAAAAGGTGGTGCTTGAGGTGGTGCGTGACCTGCTGAAAAAGGCCGGGCCATTCAATACGCCTGGAGCACCTGCAACCTGCCCGCCGGGGCGCCCCGCTATCGAGCTTGAAGAATCACTGAGCCGCATTGCTGAACGCCTGACAGTTGCACCAGACAGGAAGGCGGAACGCGCCAGAGAGGCAGTTACCGGGCTGGTTTCGCGTGGCGTGCTGGGTTGCGATAAGGGGTGGATATGGCTTGTTTGAATGCTGCACTGATTCCCCGAAATTCACCGTTTTCCCCCGTTTCGGTGATTCCAAGGCCCGAAATTCCCCGCCCCCCATATATAGGGGGAAGGGTTCGGGGAAATTTCCGGGGAAGTTGTCATGATTGATTTATTCGGCTTGGAGCAACAGACCCCGCGAAAGAATGACCGCCCCGAAGCTGCCGCCCTTGCGGAAGTCTTGAAGGCACTGAACACGCATGCCGCCGTTGCTTGGTGCGAACGGATGAACAGTGGAGCCGCCCTCATGAGTAGCCGGTTCATTCGGTTCGGCTTCAAGGGCTGCCCAGACGTGCTGGGGCAATTGAAGGATGGCCGCCTGCTGGGTGTTGAGGTCAAAGCCCAGACCGGACGCCTGCGACCTGAACAGGCCTTTTTTCTGGAGCGCATCCGTGGCGCTGGTGGCGTGGCGTTCGTTGCGCGTGACCTGCGCGACGTGCTGCCTACACCGCCAGCGCAGCGGCCATTGCGGCGGGTTGCGCGTGACCTGCGCGACGTGCTGCGAGAGCTGGGAACGCCATGACCTGCCAGACCTGCATTCACCGCCTGGACGTGACGCTGTGGGGCTGCTGGCTGGCGACCGGCTGCCGCTTGGGGCTGGTTATCCGCTGCAAGTGTGACAAACAACAAGGCCCGCCGCTGGCCTGAAAGCGAAGTTCTATTCCAGTGCGTGCAGTTCGCCCAAGACGTATCAGAAGCCCGCCGCGTGCGGGTTTTCTTTCGTCTAGTAGCTGACTGGTTTAAACGGCCTACACGATACGCAAGCGGCCAGCCGTGGCGCTGGTATCAGTTCGGCGCTGGCGCTGTGCCACGGGCCGCACGATAAGCGGCTGACCCCTTTGCGAGAGGTGGCAGGCCCCTGCGATGGATTGAAAAACAATCAAAACCAATCAATCCTTGAGCGTTTCGCATGCGTGCGAGAGGGTTTTGTCAGGCCCTAAAAAGACGGCAAGTCTGGAGCGTTTCGCACCCGCGCGCGAAGCTGCAGCCATTTAAAAAAGGGAAAGAAAAGGGGCTTGGTCGTTCTGCACGCGTGGCGCGAGGGTCTTTACAGTAGAGGCCAATGGATGGCGACTTGAAAACAATCAAGCGTTTTCAAATTAGCACAGTGCCGTAAAGTGCCGGCCAGACCCAGCCCTAACCCACTGGGTCTTTTGTTGTCTAGTGCTGCTGCCTACACGGTACAAAACCGTGTATTTCTGGCTACATGGTGGCTACATGAGGCAGCAATTGAAAAAACCCACTATAGAATTGATAGCAGGCTTTCGTTATTGTGCTTGGGGTGGCTGATGGGGCTCGAACCCACGACAACAGGAATCACAATCCTGGACTCTACCAACTGAGCTACAGCCACCGCGCGTGGCAATTATAGCGGCAAACTTTTTGGATTATCTGGTTTCGCCGGCTTCCGCGGTCGCCTTGGCAAGGGTGGGTTTGGCGACCAGGATTTCCGCCTTGAAGCGTTCCTTCAGACCGTTGTAGTACGCCATGGTTTCGGCGGCGGTCCAGGCCTGGCTGTACTGGGTGCGCTCCTGCTTGGCCGCCGCTTCCGGCGGGCTGTCTCGCCCGACGACCTTGTCGACCTTGACGACGGCATAGCCCTGGGCGCCCAGATCGACCCCGGTAAAGGTGGGCAGGCCGGCCGGATCGACGCGCAGCGCGGCGTCTATGATCTGTGCCGGCAACGGCGGCTGCGCCTGGCCCCGCGAAACCAGCAGCGCGGACGACAGCGATGTCGCGGTGGCCGGCGCGGCTTTCCATTGCGCCAGCTTGGCGACGCCGTCCTTTTTCGCTTCCTCGGCGCCGTGCTGGGCCAGCCAGCGTAGGCGCACCGCGCCTTTCACCTCGGCGAAAGTCTGCGTCCGCGCAGGCAGGTACTGGACCACACGGCCCGATACGAGCTGGCTGGGTCCGACTTCAATGGCTTCGGTATTGCGTTTTTTCTCGATCGCGTCGGGCGAAAACAGCGCATTCAGAAATTTAGCGTTGGCCAGGACGCCGGTCGCGCCCGCCGGCGGCTGGCGCGTCACGCCGGCGGCTGTTTTGATATCGAGCTTGAGCCGTTCGGCCACCGGCTTGAGGCTGTCCGACTGCTCATACACGCCGTTGGAAAACGCCTCGGCGGTTTCGGAAAATTTCTTTTGGGCTTGCTGCTTCTTCAAATCCGCTTCCAGCTCGGGCCGCATGTCCTCGAAACTGCGCCGCGTGGGCGCCCGGATGTCGGTGAGCTTGATGATGTGGTAGCCGAAATCGGAAGCGATCACATCGCTGATATCGCCCTTGTTCAGCGCGAAGGCGGCGTCTTCGAAGGGCTTGACCATGGCGCCGCGAGCAAAGAAATCGAGATCGCCGCCATTGGCAGCCGAACCCGGGTCCTGGGAGTTCTTGCGCGCCACGTCGGCAAAGGTGTCAGGCGATTTTTTGACCAGCGCGAGCAGCGCTTGCGCCTTTGCCCGGGCTTGCTCGCGCTCGGCGGCCGGCGCGCCGGCGGGCGAGGCGATCAGAATATGGCTGGCGCGGCGTTCTTCGGCACCGCTCAGGCGCCCGATGTTCTGCTCGTAATAGGTTTTCAGATCGGCTTCGTTGACCGTGATGCCGTTTTTGACCGTTTCCAGATCCAGCGCCAGGTACTCGATGCCGGCTTGCTCGGGCGCCTGAAAAAGCCTTTCGTTGGCTTTGTAGAACTGCTCGAGATCGGACTCGGTCGGGCTTAGTTTCGCCGCGTAATCGGTGGCGTTGAAACGCGCCACCTGAACTTCCCGTTTCTCGAAATAGGCATTCAGGGCGAGGTCAGCGACCGCGCTGGAGACGAGCCCGCTGGCGCCGATGCCGGCCAATACCTGGCGACTCGCCAGATCGGCCCGGATATTGGATTCGAACATCTCCGGGCTCATGCCCTGGGCGCCCAGCAGCTGGCGGTAGCGCTCCATGTCGAGCGCGCCATCGGGCCGGCGCAGCGAGGCAACCTCGGGGCTTGCCGCCAATTCGCGCGCCAGACGCTGATCGCTGATGGCGAGCTTGAATTTATCGGCGGCGGCGGCGACCACGCGGTCGCGCACCATGCGCTCGAGCGCCGCGTAGCGCGCTTGCGGCGTGTCCAGCAGCTTGGCGTCGAGCGTCGGCATCGAGGCGCGAAGGCGATCGACTTCTTTCAAGTGCTCTCGATCCCACTCGGGCTGGGTGATTTCGACGCCGTCCACCTTGGCCACCACGGCGCCTTTTTCGGCGGAACGGTTCGCGCCATTGATGCCCACCAGGATGAAGGAAGGCACGATCAGCAAAAACAGCAGCGCCATGGTCCATTTGGTGTGCTTGCGAATGAAATCAAACATCTCGAATTTCCTGTACAGCGCCCTTTTGGACGCAATTTGGGCGCAATAAAAAAGGCGAACCCGGGTTCGCCTTTTGTCTCATCATCAGTAGGTGGTGGGTGCTGACGGACTCGAACCGCCGACCTACGCCGTGTAAAGGCGCTGCTCTACCAACTGAGCTAAGCACCCTGCTGAAAAACGCCGCCTCAGTTCAGCGCGTCCTTGAGCGCTTTGCCCGGACGGAACTTCGGCACTTTGGCGGCCTTGATTTTAATCGCATCGCCGGTGCGCGGATTGCGCCCGGTCCGGGCGGCGCGCTTGCCCACCACAAATGTTCCAAAACCCACCAGCGACACGGAGCCGCCTTTTTTCAGCGTGGCTTTGACCGCGCCGATGGTCGATTCGAGCGCGCGGGTGGCGGCGGCCTTGGAAATATCGGCGTTTTTGGCGATGTGCTCGATCAGTTCGGTCTTGTTCACAAGGAACCTTTCTTTATTGGGTGTTACTCAGCCGGCTGCTCAAAAAGGCTTCTCGGGACACCGGATCGAAGCGTGTCGGCGGAAGCGGGCTGTTTTGATTTTTCTGCTGGAATCAATTAAAGCCATGGACTTTCAAGCTGTCAATACAGGGCGGCCGTTAAAGCGTTCAGTGGCGAATTCTAGTCTGTTTTTCGACTCATTCGGGGCTTGACAAGAGCGCGCTTTTCAAGCCGACAACGCCGCGGCGATGGGTTTGCCGACATCGCCGGTCGAGGCCTTGCCGCCCAGGTCGGGGGTCTTTGGCGCGCCGCTTTGCGGGCCGAGAACTTTCTCAATCGCGCGCACGATTGCATCGTGCGCGTCCTTGCGCCCCAAGAAATCTAGCATCATCGCGCCGCACCAGATCTGGCCGATCGGGTTGGCGATTCCTCGGCCCGCGATATCGGGCGCCGAGCCGTGCACCGGCTCGAACAGCGACGGGAACTTGCGCTCCGGATTGAGGCTGGCGCTCGGCGCGATGCCGATGGTTCCGGTGCAGGCGGGCCCGAGGTCGCTCAGGATGTCGCCGAACAGATTGCTCGCGACCACGACGTCGAAAAAATCGGGCCGCTGCACGAAATGCGCCGTCAGGATGTCGATATGAAACTTGTCGAACGCGATCGCCGGATAATTTTTCGACATTTCCAGGGCGCGCTCGTCCCAGTAAGGCATTGAAATCGAGATCCCGTTGGACTTGGTGGCGCTGGTCAGGTGCCTCTTCGGCCGCGACTGCGCCAGCTCGAAAGCGAATTTGAGCACCCGGTCGACGCCGATGCGGGTGAACACCGACTCTTGCAGCACGAACTCGCGCTCGGTGCCGGGAAACGCCTTGCCGCCGATGCTCGAATACTCTCCCTCGGTGTTTTCGCGGACGATGTAGAAGTCGATCTCGCCGGGCTGGCGCGCGCTGCCGTCGCGCCTGACGACCGGCGCGATGATGCCGGGCATGAGGCGCGCCGGGCGCAGGTTGATGTACTGGTCGAACTCGCGACGGAACAGCACCAGCGAGCCCCAAAGCGACACATGGTCGGGTATTTTTTCAGGCCAGCCGACCGCGCCGAAATAAATGGCGTCATGCCCGCCGATTTGCTCCTTCCAGTCGTCGGGCATCATTTTTCCATGCTTTTCAAAATACTCCCAGTTCGCGAAATCGAAATGGTCGAACCGCAGGTCGATGCCGTACTTGTCCGCCGCGGCCTCCATCACGCGGACGCCCTCGGGCATCACTTCCTTGCCGATGCCGTCGCCTGCAATGACGGCAATTCTTTTTTTGCCGGTGTCCTTGTTCATCTCCGCTCCTTCGCAACAGGTTTAAAAACTCCGGCGGGCCTGACCACCAGGCTGACGCCCAGCGCCGTCAGCACCGTGCCGACCACAGTCGCCAGCGTAATGGTTTCGCCGAAAAGCAGCCATGCCATCAGCGCGGTCGTCGGCGGCACCAGGTACAGCAAGCTCGTCACCGCGGTCGCCGCGCCGCGCTGGATCAGCAGGTACAGCAGCGAGCTGCCGCCCAGCGTCAGGGCCAGCACCGACCAGGCCATGGCGCCGATGAATTCGCTCCGCCACTCGATCGCCCCGGTTTCCAGCAGCGCCAGCGGCAGCGTCACCAAGAGCGCCGCGGCGAGCTGGATCGCGTTCGCGCTTCGCACATCGGCGGGCTGCACAAAGCGCTTTTGGTACAGCGTTCCGACCGTGATGCTCAAAAGCGCGAGCACCGCGCTGCCCAGCGTAAACCAGGTCACTTCACCGCCGGCGCCGAATTTTCGCGCCAGCACCAGCAGCAGGCCGCCCAGGCCCAGCGCCAAGCCGGCCCATTGCCGCGGCGTCACCCGGCTTTGCGCATCGGCCGCGTTATTTGCCGCCGATGCGAAGCCCGCGATCCAGAGCGCCGTCAGCACCGGCTGCAGCCCGACGATGAGCGCTGTCAGCCCCGAGCCCATACCCGCCTTGACCGCCACCCAGACACCGCCCAGGTAGCCGGCATGCATGAACACGCCGGTGGCCGCCAGGTGCAGCCACTGCGCGCGGCCGCGCGGCCAGCCGGCGCGGCTCAAGCGTATCCAGAGCAGGAAGCAGGCAATCGACAGCGCGTAGCGGATGCTCAGAAAAGTCAGCGGCGGCGCATAAGGCAGACCGAATTTGGCAACGATAAAGCCAGTGCTCCAGATCAGCACGAACACCGCCGGCATGGCCCGAACGAGGGCGCCGGGGTCATCGCCTGGCGGCAAGGTGGCGCTCAAGTGCGGCTCACTGCTGGGTTAGTTACTTACTTCGCCCGCGCGCGAATCTCGGGAATCGCTTTTTGCAGGTAGTAGGCCATCGACCAGACCGTCAAAATGGCCGACAGCCAGATCAGCCAGGCGCCCCACAGCGGGGTGTTGATAATGCCGAACAAGCGGCCGTCGTAAAGCAAAAAAGGAATCGCGATCATCTGCACCGTCGTCTTGACCTTGCCGAGCATATGCACCGCGACGCTGCGCGAAGCGCCGATCTGCGCCATCCATTCGCGCAGCGCCGAAATCGCGATTTCGCGGCCGATGATGATGAGCGCGACGAACACGTCGGTGCGCTGCAGATGCACCAGCACCAGCAAGCAGGCGCAGATCAAAAACTTGTCGGCGACCGGGTCGAGAAACGCGCCGAACGAAGACGCCTGGTTCAGCCGGCGCGCCAGGTAGCCGTCGAGCCAGTCGGTCGCGGCGAACACGACGAACATCACGGTCGCGATCAGGTTGCGCTGGGCTGGGGCGATGTCCAGGTAGAACACCCCGACGATGAGCGGAATCGCAACGATGCGGGTCCAGGTCATCACGGTGGGAATGGTCAGGAACATACCGGGGATTTTGGCACGCGGGCGAGGCATGCCGCCAAGCCGCGGCTTTCGGCGGGCGTCGGCGTCAATGCAGCGCGCGGTAAATCTCTTCGGCCAGCTCTTTGGAGATGCCTTCGACCATCGCGATGTCTTCCATGCTGGCCGACGCGATGCCGCGCACACCGCCGAAGCGCTGCAGCAGGCTGGCGCGGCGCTTCGGGCCGATCCCCGCGATGTCTTCGAGCCGGCTACCGCCGACACGCACCTTGGCGCGCCGGGCGCGCATGCCGGTGATGGCGAAGCGGTGCGCCTCGTCCCTGATCTGCGCGATCAGCATCAAGGCGGCCGAATCGCGGCCCAGATAGACCTTTTCGCGGCCGTCGGCAAACACCAGCTCCTCGAGCCCGACCTTGCGGCCCTCGCCTTTTTCGACGCCGGCGATCAGCCCCAGGTCGAGCCCGAGCTCGACGAAAACCTCGCGCGCCATCGACACCTGGCCCCTGCCGCCATCGACCAGCACCAGATCGGGTAGCGCCGCCTCGCCATTGCGTGCGGCCTCGGCCAGCTTGGAATAGCGCCGCGTCAGCACCTGGCGCATCGCGGCGTAGTCGTCGCCCGGCGTGATGCCTTCGATGTTGTAGCGCCGGTATTCGCTGTTTTGCATCTTGCTGTGGTGAAACACGACGCACGACGCCTGCGTCGCTTCGCCGGCCGTGTGCGAGACGTCGAAGCACTCGATGCGCAGCGCGTCCAGGTCGTCCAGCGGCAGCTCCAGCGCCTCGGCCAGCGCCCGCGTTCGCGCCTGCTGCGAGCCTTCCTCGGCGAGCAGCCGCGCCAGCTGCAGGCCGGCGTTTTTCTGCGCCATTTCGAGCCAGACGCGGCGCTGCTCGCGCGGCTGGTGGACGGCGGCGACGCGGCCGCCGGTCTGCTCGGCCAGCGCGGCCATCAGGTCTTTGTCAACCGGCTCGCTGACCACGAGCGTCGGCGGCACCGGCACGTCGATATAGTGCTGCGCGATAAAGGCCTCAAGCACCAGCGCTTCGAGCGATTTCACAGCTGGCGCGGACGTGGTTTCCATTTCTCCGTCGAGCGCCGCGACATCTGCCGCGTTCTCGACATGCGTCGGGAAATACGGCCGGTCGCCCAGATGCCGGCCGCCGCGCACCATCGCCAGGTTGACGCAGGCCCTGCCGCCCTGCACCTTCACCGCCAGGATATCGACATCCTTGTCGCCGCCGATGTCCATCGATTGCTGGTGCAGCACCTTCGACAGCGCGCCGATCTGGTTGCGCAGCTCGGCGGCCTGCTCGAACTCCAGCCGCTCGGCGTGCGCGAGCATTTTCCTTTCCAGCTCGGACAGGATTTCCTGCGTCTGGCCGTGCAGAAAACGCCCGGCGTTCGCCGTGTCGAGCGCGTACTGCTCGGGCGACACATGGCCGACGCACGGCGCCGAGCAGCGCTTGATCTGGTAGAGCAGGCAGGGCCGGGTGCGGTTGTTGAACACCGTGTCTTCGCAGGTGCGAAGCCGGAACACCTTTTGCAACAGCAAAATCGTCTCCTTCACCGCCCAGGCGCTCGGATAGGGGCCGAAGTAATGGTGCTTTTTCTCCGTCGCGCCGCGGTAGTAGGCGATGCGCGGGTACGCCGCCGCCGACGGGGCGCCGCCTTCTTCCTTGACCTGGGCGGCGGCAGTGAGCTTGAGGTACGGGTAGCTCTTGTCGTCGCGAAACAGGATGTTGTATTTCGGATTGAGCGACTTGATCAGGTTGTTTTCCAGCAGCAGCGCCTCGGCCTCGGAGCGCACCGCCGTCGTTTCCATGCGGACGATCTTGCCGATCATGTGGCCGATGCGCGTGCCGCCATGGTTTTTCTGGAAATAGCTGGCGACGCGCTTTTTCAGGTTGCGCGCCTTGCCGACGTAGAGCACGCCGCCATCGGCGTCGAAGTAGCGGTACACCCCCGGCAGCGCGGGCAGCGCGGCGACTTCGCTGAGCAGCTGCGGGTCGAATTCGTGGGCTTGGGTCATGAAGTTCAGGAGAAAAACGGTTGCATCTATTGTGGACAATCGTTTCATGAATCGCGGCGGGCAGTGGGACATTTTTTGCAGAGTCATCGACAACTTCGGCGACATCGGCGTGTGCTGGCGCCTGGCCGCCGACCTGGCCTCGCGCGGCCACCGGGTTCGGCTGTGGGTCGATGACGCGTCGGCGCTGGCCTGGATGGCGCCGGCGGGCTGCGAAGGCGTTCGCGTCCTGCCGTGGACGACAGCGCCGCTGGATTTGGCGGCGGCCGGCTTGGCGCAGCAGCCGCCCGACGTGCTGATCGAAGCTTTCGGCTGCGAAATCGCTCCTGAATTCATAGCTTTTTGCGTCCGCCGGTCAAGCGCCGCGGGCCTGAAGCCGGTATGGATCAACCTGGAATACCTGTCCGCCGAGCGCTATGTGGAACGCTGCCACGCCCTGCCCTCGCCGGTGCAGGCCGGCCCGGCGGCGGGCTGGACGAAATGGTTTTTCTATCCGGGCTTCACGGCCTCGACCGGCGGCCTGC
>CAXSGT010000004.1:0-373 GCA_964236835.1 uncultured Polaromonas sp. | reverse complement strand
CGAGCCCGGCCTCGCCTGGCGGCAGGCGAATTTCGACCGCGACGCCTGGCTGGCGTCATACGGCATTGCCCGCAACAGCGCCGACCGGCTGGTTTCGCTGTTCTGCTACGACCCCCCCGCGCTGGCCGCGCTCCTGATGCAATGGGCGCGGCGCGGCCTGCGGGGCCAGCCGGTGCGCCTGCTGGTCGCCTCGGGTCGAGCCGAAAAGGCGGTCAAAAGGGCAATTGATGGTCAAATAGGCCTTTTCCACAATAGGGGCGGGCATAGTTTGCTATCAATTTCATATATACCCCTGCTGGCGCAGTCCGATTTCGACCCTCTGCTGTGGGCCTGCGACCTCAATTTCGTTCGCGGCGAGGACTCGCTGGTTCGC
>CAXSGT010000003.1:0-54521 GCA_964236835.1 uncultured Polaromonas sp. | reverse complement strand
CAAGCCTGCGGTGGCGCCGGCTCGCCCCGGCCTGCGTCATGGCGCTCGCCCTGCACACCGTTGCCGCGCCGGCGTTTGGCGCCGCTTCCGTTTTGTCGCCCCGCAGCGCCTCCACCGCGCCCGAGCCATGCGCCGGGGCCGGCGCGCAGGCGGCGCCGGGCGAGTGTTCCTATGAAGGTTTCCTCAAGGCGACGGCCGCGATGAACATCCAATTGCGGCAGTTCGAGGCGGCGCTGCAGCCGGGGCGGCGAGCGACCTGGCGGCGTGTGCAAAAGGCCTGGCTGACCTACCGCGCGCAAGCGTGTCATTTCGAGAGCAGCCAGCTTGCCGATGGCAGCGCGCGGGCGCTGGCCCAGTGGCAGTGCGCGGCCAGGATGACCCGGGAGCGCAGCGCCGAGCTTTCTTCGCGTTTTATGGCGTGCCGGGAAGGCGACGCCGCCTGCTCGATGCCGGATCGTCCTGGCAGGGCGCAGCCGGCGGCGCGGCTGTCGATCTTCTCCAGGCAAAGGTAGGCCGACGGGCCGCCGGTTCCACGCGCTCAAGTCCCGCGTGCGCCCAGGGTGAAATAAAACGTCGCGCCTTGGCCGGGCGCCGAGTCGGCCCACACCCGGCCTTCATGGCGGGCGATGATGCGCTGCACCGTCGCCAGGCCAATGCCGGTGCCGGCGAATTCTGCCTGCGAATGCAGGCGCTGGAAGGCGCCGAACAGCTTTTCGACATATGCCATGTCGAACCCGGCGCCGTTGTCGCGAACGAAATAGACGATTTCGCCGGCGCCGCCCTTTTCACTTCCCACCGTGATCTCGGTACAAGCCTTCGCGCCCGTGAACTTCCAGGCATTGGCCAGCAGATTGTCGAGCACTTGCCTGAGCAGCCGCGCATCGCCCCACGCTTTCAAGCCTTCGTCAACCCGCAGCCGGACCGCCCTTGCGGGTTCACGCTCTTGAAACCCGGCCAGCAGCGCGCCCGCCAGGGCGCTCAAATCCACCGGCTCGCTGCGCAGGCTCGAGCGCGACACCTGCGCCAGCGCCAGCAGCGCGTCGATCAGCTCGCCCATCTGCCCGACGCCGGCTTTGATGCGCGCAAGGCAATGCCGGCCGCGCTCGCTCAGCGGCGCCACGCCGGGTTTGTCCACCGCTTTTTCCAGCAGGTTGCTAAAGCCGTTGATCGCGCTGAGCGGGCTGCGCAGGTCGTGCGACACCGAGTACGAAAACGCCTCGAGCTGCTGGTTGGCGAACTCCAGCTGGGCGGTGCGCTGCCTGACGCGCTCCTCGAGCGTCGTATTGAGCCGCAGGATTTCCTCGCGCGCGCGCAGGCTGCCGATGCCGAAGGCCAGGTTGTCGGCAAGCTCCTGCAGCAGCTTGACCTCTTCGCCGGAGAATTGCTGAACCTCGCCGGCATACAGGCACAGCACGCCGAAACTTCGCTGTTCGCGGATCAAGGGCAGGAAAATGGCGCTGCGGTAGCCGTGCCGCACGGCGGTTTCGTGCCAGTAAAAATGATTGTCCGCCTTGCCGATGTCACTGCTTTGCTGCGGCTGCGCGCTGCGGATGGCCTGACCGGCGGGGCCCTGGCCGCCGGGTTCGTCGTCGCGCCAGCTCAGCCGGATGGTGGCGAGGTAGCCCGACTCCTCGCCGGCATGGGCCATCGGCTCGATGCTTTTTTCCTCGTCGTCCCGCGCATAGCCGGCCCACGCCATGCGGTAGCCGCCCACATCGACCGCCAGGCGGCAGACTTCGGTCAGCAGGGCGGGTTCGTCATCGATCCGGTTTATGGCGATGCTCGAGCGGCTGAGCATCTGCAGCGCGCGATTGGTCGCGGCCAGGGCCAGCTCGGCGCGCTTGCGGTCGGTGGTGTCGCGCGCGGTGCCCACGCCGCGCTCGATCTGGCCGGCCGCGTTCCTCACCGGATAGGAGCGGTTGCGTATCCAGCGCATCTGGCCGTCGGGGTGGAGCAGGCGAAACTCGATATCGGTCGATTTTCCGGCGCGGTTGTCCTGGCGGGCCTTGGTGAGAAGGTGAAGATCCTCGGCGACGACCGGGTAGGCATACGACGGCGGATCGGCATAGAAGCTTGCGCAACTGCGCCCCCAGATTTTTTCATAGCCCGGACTGACATACAGCACCTGGTCGGTGCGGCTGTCGAAGTTGTAGAAAAGGTCTTCGATGTTTTCAGCCATTTCGCGAAACCGCGCTTCGCCGGCGGTGAGGGCGGCTTCGGCGCGCGTGCGCGTCAGGGCGAGACTGGCCAGGCGCGCGGCGGTGGCGATCAATTCGAGCTCCCTGGCTTGCGGCTCGCCCGGCGCCTGGCGGTAGATCGCGAATGCCGCCAGCGCCTCGCCGTCGCTGGACAGCACCGGCGTTGACCAGCAGGCGCGCAATCCGTGCGCCAACAGCAGCTCCCGGTAGTCGCGCATGAGCGGGTCCTCCGCCACGTCGGCGACCACCACGGTTTGCCTGCGAAACGCCGCCGTGCCGCTAGCGCCCACGCCTTCGGCGATCGGCAAGGCGCCAAGCGCGCTGACGAAGTCCGGCGCAAGGCTGGGCGCGCTGCCATGGCGCAATTGCCCGGCCTCGGCCAGCAGGATGGAGCACAAACTGCCGGGACAGCTGTTTTCGATCAGCCGCACCACGGCGTCGAGCGACCGCGCAAGCGGGGCGCCGCCGGCGATCAGGGTCAGCACCTGCTGCTGCGCCTCGGCGAAGATTTCAGCGGCCTTGATCTCGGTGATGTCGTTGAAGACCGCCAGCGCGCCGATCAGCCGGCGCTGGGGGTCGTACAGCGGCCGGGCGCTCATGCGCAGGATCTTGTCGCCGGCACCGGGCCAGCGCACCATCAGCTCCCGGTTGTCGACATTGATGCCCCGCAAGGCCTGCACCAGCGGACGAGCGCTTAGCGGATAGGGCGTTTCGCCGTCGAGCAGAAAGATTTCGTGTTTGAGCCGCAAGTCGTCTATCGACAAACAGCCCTGCAGCACGGCGCTGTAGTGCATACCCGCGCTGGCATTGACGCTCAGGAACCGGCCCGCGGTATCGATTGCGATAACACCCTCGCTCATGCTGTTGAGGATCAGGTCGAGCAAGCTCCTTTCCTCGTCCGCATGGCGCAGGGCGGCGTCGAGCTCCTTCCTTTGCGCCTGCAGCGACTCGGCCATTCGGTTGAAGGCCAGGCCGATCAGCCCCATCTCGTCCTCGGCTTGCCGGTCGAGGTTGACGCGCGCCGCAAGGTTGCCGCGAGCGATTTCATTGGCTTCCCTCAGTATTTTATGGGCGGGATTGACGATCAGGCGCTTTCCCATCGCCCACGCGCACGCCATGCCAAAAGCGGTCAGGCCGAGCAAAGTTGCCAGATCGCCTTGCAACAATCCGCGCGCGCCGACCTCGCTGACCTGCCGCGCCACGCTCATTGCGACAAACAGCTCGCCGTTGGCGGCGCCGTCCACCGGGGCGTAGGCATAAATTCGACCTACGCCGCCGGAATCGACCGCCTCGCGCCCGCCGGGCTGGCGCACCTGCGCGGCCTGCAGAAAGGCCGCGTCCTGCTCGGTTGCGCCCAGCAGAGATGAATTGGGCGGGTAGGTCGCCAGCACCACGCCGCGCCGGTCGAGCACCCGCAGCTGCGCACCCTCGACAACCTTGCCTGCGCCCAGCGCTTCCTGCAGCAAACCGATTTTCAGCACGGCAAACGCGACCCCCGTGAAAGCCCCGCCGCTGTAGACCGGCATGCCAAAGGCAATGCCGGGCTGTCCGGTGACGCGGCCCACGCCATATTCGCCGACCGAAAACTTTTGTGTGGCAAGCACACGCTTGAAGTAGGTGCGGTCGCCCATATGGCCGTTTAACTCGGTGCCCAGAGCGCTGCAGGAGATTTTGCCGTCCAGACTGCCAATGCCCAGATTGACATAGCTTTCATCCAGGGAGTGGAGGTTTTCCAGATAGCGCATGCACTCCGGATATCGCTCTCCCCGAATCGATGCGCTGCTGGCGATATCGCCTAGCAGCTCGGCGACGCGGTCAACCAGCTGCCGCTGCTGCGCGGCGACACGCAAGGCTTCGGCCTGCAAGCTGGCCTGCGCCTGCGTGATGGCGGCCTGCTGGTTTTTTGCGGCCGAGTAGGCAAACAGGCCAAACACCGGAAACAGCGCGAGCAGCACCAGCAACACCAGGCGCGACCGGAGTCCGAGCCAACCCACCATGCCATCACCTTGCTTTGTCTTTGCACGACGGAAGTGTCATGCAGCCGCAGATAGTACATGGCGCATGGATTCACACTCGACGCAGGCAGCGCAAAAGCAAAAAACACCGGAATGCTCCCGCAGCCCCGCAGCGCTGTTACCTTGCAGGACGCGGAGCGTTTTCTAGGCCGCCTCGACACCCATCCATGACGGCTTCGGCAGCCGCTTTACGTTCTGCAAGACCGAACGCCGGCACCATGCCCAGGTCCGTGAACAGGGTGGTTGCTCAGCGTGTTGGCAATACACGCTTTGCATGAAGCCAACAGAGGCGCACAAGGACTGCAGTTAGAAGCCAGGCCAGCCCGAAGAAAGGCGGACGCCAAGAGGGCGTGGCTCAGGCGGGCAAAACCAAAGTTGCGTCACGCCGCTGTCCCATCGACCCACCCCAAAACGCAGCCAAAGCGCCCAGGGCCAAGGCCAGAAAACCCAATAACATCGCACGGGATACGCCTTTTGCAGTTGCATCGGCGACTTCACGCGCTTTCTGCTTCGCCTGCTCAGCTGCCTGAGCCGCCTTGGCGCGCGCTTGATCAGCCGCGGCGATCCAGCCTTCGACGCGTTTGGTGGCATCGTCGCGCGATAAGCCGGTGCGGGCAACAACCACATTGACGACCGCATCCTTGTCAACCTGCGACGCCGTGTCTTTGCCACCTTTCAAAATTCTCTCAATCATCGATGAGAAATCCTGATCATTGACAACCGGGTTGGCGGCGGTCTGTTTGACGTCCGATACCGCTGTTTCGGCTTGCTGAGCGATAGCTCCCGGTTGCAGCCCGGGCTTGCCTGTTTGAGACAGCAATTGCATCGCGTCGCGCTTGAGGCTGTCAAGCGAAATGCCCGCTTTGTTCATCTGTTCTCCTGCGGCGTCCGCAATTTTTGGGGCCGCCGCCGCGCCGACGGTCGCGGTCGCGCTTGCGGCGGTGCCCAAGACTCCCGCCACGCCGCTCATCAACGAGCTTGCGGCCGTGCTCACCAAATAGACCGTCGCCAGAAGCGACAAAGCCCATGTCAGCAAGCCATGCAGCCCCCCGTCGGTGGCTCTTTGCATCCCCGAAAGCCTCCCGGCGATCCAGCCACCGAAAAAAAGCGCGACGAGACTGGAAATTCCCCACCATAACGCGGCGCCAATACCAAACGCGCCGGCTGAAGGTGACTCGCCGTTGACCAGCGGATCGACTGTGCTGGCCCCTATGCCGGTTCCCAGCATGGCCAGAAGCATCTGTACTGCCAGGGCAATTACGGCACCCGCAATAATGGCAGGCCAGGAGATGCGCTTGGCAAGTGGGAAAGGCACCAGATGGTCTCGAGGCGAGGTTGTCGTGTTTTGCATATGAATACCTTATTGAAGTACCGCGGGATTTGGATACGTTATTGTTTTCACATGTGAACGCAGGTTTTGTAGGACTTGAACCTCAGAATCCGACGGCAATGCAGCAGCGTGTAAGACGTGGGCGACCAATGCAGCCCCAGCTTTGCGACGATGTCAGCAGTCAGCGGGCAATGATGTTCACTACCAAGCCAAAGAACGCAATCGATGCATCAGGCTATTGCAGTACCTGTCCGTTGGTGTGTGGTCAGCGGTGCCATGTCGGTCGCCGCTTGGCAAATGAGTTGCGGCATCAACGTCCCGAGCCATATCCCTACACACGCTGTTTTCCCGAACTGACACGCCGGCCGCAGCAGCGTGGGCAAACTGCTGCGATGAATCAGAAAAAAGCTGAACCGCTACCCACTACAGCTCCAAACAGGCCTGCCCAGCCCGCAGCCGGCAAAGGCGAGCCGGCGAAAACGCCTCTTGGGCAAGGCCCGGAAGTGGACAAACAAAAGGACCTCAAGGACGAATCGGTCAAAAACAGCCTGGAATTGCCGCATGATCGCGACCAGGCCAAAGACATGACCGACCGTCAGCCTGATCCCTTGATCGACCAGGCCGGAAAAGATGTTGCCAGCGGCATGAAAGACACCAGCAAGGCGCTGGAAACAGACAGCACTTACAAGAAGCTGTGAGACACTGTCGCAACCTTATTGCTATTGATTTTATAGCTTGTTATGCAAGCTGGGCGCGCGCTATAAGTCTTAAACATTCCCAAAACCTCCCGGTAAAACCGGCGCTCGGCCACCATGCCGCGGGTGCGATGTGTCAGAGCGGCTCCGGCTGAAACCATGCGGCGGGCGCTTCAGTTGGATTAGCTTTTTATGCTGCCTTTTTCTCCCCTGGACAAAGCGGGCCGGCCAAGTTTTTCGCTTAATGAATTCCGGGCGTCGCTGTCGATGTTTGCGACGGGAGTGACCGTCATTACGGCGCGCACGCCGGCTGGCGAGCTTGTCGGCCTGACAGCCAATTCGTTCAACTCGGTGTCGCTCGAGCCGCCCCTGGTGTTGTGGAGCCTGTCACAGTCCGCGAGTTCGATGAAATCGTTGAGCGGCGGCTCGCACTACGCGATCAATATTCTGGCGGCCGACCAGAAGGCGCTGGCCGAACGCTTTGCGAGCCGGCAGGCGGACCGCTGGGAAGGCGTGCCGTTCACGCTGGCCGCCAGCGGCGCGCCATTGCTGACCGGCGCCGCGGCAACGCTCGAATGCTTCAACCGGAGCCGCCATGAAGAAGGCGACCATGTGATCTTTATCGGCGAGGTCGAGCGCTGCGGCCACCGCGCCGGCGCCGCGCCGCTGCTGTTCCACGGCGGCAGGTTTTATACCGAGCACCCGCTGTGACTGGCAGTGCCGGCGCGCCGAAGCGGCGTAGCGGAAGGAATGGGTCGAACGTCTGAGCCTGTGACCGAACGCAAAACCCATCTCGACGCGCTGGCCGTTTCGCTGCTCCTGGCCTGCTGCCTGTTCTGGGGCCTGCAGCAGGTGCTGATCAAGGCGACGATCGCGGAGATTGCGCCGATGTTCCAGGCGTCGCTGCGCCTGGGCGGCGCGACTGCCCTGCTCTGGTTATGGTGCCGCTGGCGCGGGGTGGCGCTGTTCAGCCGCGACGGCTCGCTGGCGGCCGGCATGCTGGCGGGCGCGCTGTTCGCCGCTGAATTCGCCTGTATTTACCTGGGTCTGCAATACACCACGGCGTCGCGGCTGACGGTGTTTTTGTACACCTCGCCGTTCTGGGTCGCGGCGCTGCTGCCATTTTGGGTCCAGTCGGAGAAGCTGCGCGGCATGCAGTGGGCCGGACTGCTGTGTGCGTTCGTCGCGGTGGCGTTTGCCTTGCGCGAAGGCTTTGCGCCGGGCGCCGCACCGACCGCATGGGGCGACCTGCTGGCGCTGGCGGCCGGCATGCTGTGGGGCTTGACGACGGTGGTCATCAGGGCTTCGAGCCTGAGCAGGATATCGGCCGAAAAACTGCTTTTCTACCAGCTCGCGGTCAGTGCGCTGACTTTTCCGGCCGTGTCGCTGACACTGGGCGAAGCCTGGGTCTGGCGCTTCAGCGCGTTTGCCGTGACGTCCTTGCTGCTGCAGACGGTGATCGGCGCTTTTGCCAGCTACCTCGCCTGGATGTGGCTGCTGGGCCGCTACCCGGCGACGAAAATTTCGGTGTTCGTGTTTTTCACGCCGCTGTTCGCGCTGCTGTTCGGCGCAGTGTGGCTGGGGGAAAGCGCCACGCCGGGCCTGCTGGCGGCGCTGGCGACGGTCGCGCTGGGCATCGTGCTGGTCAACCGCAGGCCGGGGCAGAGCCACTAAAGCTGTACGATGCATCAGGTGGGTCGCCTCCAGCATGCCGACGGGCTCGACCACCCGGCGCAACTTCAGTTCCCGGCGGGTGCATCGATCAAGATGGCGCGAAAGTCGTTCACATTGGTCAGCGTGGGGCCGGTGACCACCGAGTCGCCTAGCGCGCCGAAGAAACCGTGGCCGTCGTTGTTGGCCAGGCTGTCGTGCGGCTTGAGGCCGAGCGCCCAGGCGCGGCTCAAGGAATCCGGCGCCAGATACGCGCCGGCGATTTCCTCCTGCCCATCGACGCCGTCGGTGTCGCCCGCCAGCGCATGGATGCGCGGATGGCCGTTCAGCGCGATGCCGGCGGCCAGCAGGAATTCGACATTGCGCCCGCCCCGGCCGTTGCCGCGAACGGTGACGGTGGTCTCGCCGCCCGACAGCAGCACGCACGGCGCGGCCACCGGCTGGCCGCGGCCGGCCACCTGCAGCGCGATGCCGGCGAGCACCTTGCCGACGTCGCGCGCCTCGCCTTCGAGCGCGTCGCCCAGGATGCACGGCGTGTAGCCGGCCGCGCGGGCGACGGCGGCGGCGGCCTCAAGCGCCATTTGCGGCGTCGCGATCATCCACACCTCGGAACCAGCGAGCCGCGGGTCGCCGGGCTTGATCGACTCGCCGCTGCCGCTTTCCAGCACGGCGCAAACGCGCGGCGCAATCTTGATGCCGTAGCGGCCGAGGATGGCCAGCGCGTCGGCGCAGGTGCTGGCGTCGGCCACAGTGGGTCCAGACGCGATATTGGCCGGATCGTCGCCGGGCACATCGGAAATCAGCAGCGTCAGCACTTTGGCCGGATGGCAGGCGGCGGCCAGACGCCCGCCCTTGATCGCCGACAGGTGGCGCCGCACGCAGTTCATCTCGCTGATGGTCGCGCCCGACAGCAGCAGCGCCCGATTGACGTCCTGCTTGTGCTCCAGCGTCAGGCCCTCCGCCGGCAAGGGCAGCAGCGACGAGCCGCCGCCCGAGATCAGGCACAGCACCCGGTCGTCGGCACCTAAGCCCTGAACGAGCCCCAGCATGCGCTGGGCGGCCGCGAGTCCGGCCGCGTCGGGCACCGGATGCGCCGCTTCGACGATCTCGATGCGCTGGCACGGCACGCCGTAGCCGTAGCGCGTCACCACCAGGCCCGACAGTGGTCCTGGCCAGTGGTCCTCGACGGCGCGCGCCATTGCGGCCGAGGCCTTGCCGGCGCCGATCACGATCAGCCGGCCACTGGGCGGGACCCGCAGCCGGGACAAAAACGGCGGAATGCACAGCGCCGGCTGCGCCGAGGCAATGGCGGCGTCGAACATGCGGCGCAACAGCGCCTGCGCCGACAATTTTTCGGACGACATGGGTGTATTGATGGCTGTTCGGGAGATCAGGCCGGCTGCTGGCCGATGTCGAAATTGGCCATCATTTCCAGCGCCCGCACCATCGCCGAATGGTCCCAGCTCTTGCCGCCGTGGGCGACACAGGAATTAAACAGCTCCTGCGCCGTAGCGGTGTTGGGCAGGCTGACACCCAGCGCGCGCGCGCTGGACAAGGCCAGGTTCAGGTCTTTTTGATGCAGCTCGATGCGAAAACCGGGATCGAACGTGCGCTTGACCATGCGCTCGCCGTGCACCTCCAGAATTTTCGACGACGCGAAACCGCCCATCAGCGCCTGGCGCACGCGCGCCGGGTCGGCGCCGGCCTTGGCGGCGAACAGCAGCGCTTCGGCCACCGCCTCAATGTTCAGCGCAACGATGATCTGGTTGGCGACCTTGGCGGTCTGGCCGTCGCCGTTGCCGCCGACCAGCGTGATGTTCTTGCCCATCAGCTCGAACAAGGGCTTGACGCGCTCGAACGCCACGTCGGGGCCGCCGACCATGATCGACAGCGTCGCATTCCTGGCGCCGAGCTCGCCGCCGGACACCGGCGCGTCCAGGTAGTCGCAGCCCAGGGCGTTGATCTTTTGGGCAAAGGTCTTGGTCGCGATGGGGGAGATCGAACTCATGTCAACCACGACCTTGCCCGGGCTCAGGCCGGCGGCAACGCCTTTTTCGGAAAACAGCGCGGCTTCGACATCGGGCGTGTCGGGAACCATCAGGATGATGACGTCAGCGTTTTCAGCGACGCCCTGGCCGTTGGCGCAGGCCGTCGCGCCGCTGCCGGCAATCGCCTCGGGCATTTTGCCGCGCGTGTAAACGAAGAGTTCGTGGCCGGCTTTGATGAGCTGGCCGGCCATGGGCGCGCCCATGATGCCGAGGCCGACGAAACCGATTTTCAGAGGTGTTGTAGTCATGTTGTGTCGTTTTTGTGAGTGATTAGCGGGCAAGCCGCTCGCGCCAGCCGAGGCCGGCCTCGGTGGCTCCAGCCGGCTTGTATTCGCAGCCGATCCAGCCGTCGTAGCCGATGCGGTCCAGGTGCGCGAACAGGAAAGGGTAGTTGATCTCGCCCGTGCCCGGCTCGTTGCGGCCGGGGTTGTCGGCCAACTGGATGTGGCCGATGCGCGGCAAATATTTTTGCAGCGTCGCGGCGAGTTCGCCCTCCATGCGCTGCGCATGGTAGATGTCGTATTGCACGAAAGCGTTATCCGCGCCGACCTGGTCCAGAATCGACAGCGCCTGCAGGTGCGGTTGAGGTAAAAGCCGGGAATGTCGAAGCTGTTGACCGGCTCGATCAACAGCCGCAGACCGGCCTTTTTGAGTTCCGCCGCGGCAAAGCGCAGGTTGCCGACAAACGTTTGGCGCAACACGTCTTCGGCAACGCCGACTGGCGCCTTGCCGGCCAGGCAGTTCAGTTGCGTGACGTTTAGCACTTTCGCGTAAACGATCGCCTTGACCACACCGTCGCGGAACTCGTCCACCCGGTCCGGCTGGCAGGCAATGCCGCGCTCGCCGGCGTCCCAGTCGCCGGCGGGCAGGTTGTGCAGCACCAGCGTCAAGCCGTTGGCGTCGAGCCGCCGGCGAATGTCTTCGGCCGGATGCGCATAAGGGAAAAGAAACTCCACCGCTTCGAATCCCGCCCTGGCGGCGCGTTCAAAGCGGTCAAGGAAGGGTGCCTCGGTAAAAAGCATCGTCAGGTTGGCGGCAAAGCGCGGCATGGTGGTCTCCTGTGTTGTTTTGATAGCGCATTACTCAAGCAGGCCGGCGAGCTCCAGCCCTTTTATCCCCTCGGGATGGCGGCAGTCGATGTCCTCGAACTCGTTGACCTTGTCGATCTCGGTGCCCATGGCGATATTGGTCACTTTTTCCAGTATCACTTCGACCACCACCGGCACGCGGTATTTTTGCGCCATGGCTTGCGCTTCGACCAGCGCGTCCCGGATTTTTTCCGGGTCGGTCACGCGCAGCGACTTGCAGCCCAGGCCGTGCACCACCGCCTGGTGGTCAACGCCGTAGCTGCGCAGGTCGCCCTCGCCTTCGAGAACATTCTGATTCTCGAACGCCAGCTGGACGCAAAAATCCATCTCGAAGCCGCGCTGGCTCTGGCGGATCAGGCTCAGATAACTGTTGTTGACCCGCATGGAGCTGCTGCACCGTTCCACCCGCGGCGTGACGCCGACCGAGGTGGGCGCGCTCTACTACGAAAAATGCAAGCTGATCGCGCGTGAGATCGACGAGGCCGACAATCTGGCGACACTGCTGCAAAGCAAGGTCGGCGGCGTGCTGCGCATCAGCACCTCGGTCGCTTTTGGTCGGCGCGTGATGGTGCCGCTGGTGTTGCGCTACATGCGCCTGCACCCGGAACTGACGATCGACCTGGGCTTTGACGACCGCTATGTGAACCTGGTCGAGCAAGGCATCGACCTGGCCATCCGCATGGGGCCGATGGCCGACGACCTAGGCGCGCACGCCTGCGTGGTGTACAGCAGCGTTCAGGGCGACGACTGCTGGAGCTTGCGGACCGCGGCCGGCGACATCGTGTCGGTGCCCGTCAAGGGGCCGCTGCGCTCGAACAACCTGTCAGCCGTTTTGAGCGCCGCGCGCGCCGGCATGGGGCTGGCGGTGCTGCCCTGGTACGTGGCGCGTTCATCGCTCGCCGACGGCGCGGTGCGCGCCGTGCTGGCCGACCACCGGCTGCCCGAGCAGGAAATGCATGCGGTGTTCCCCTCGCCGAAGCTAGTGCCGCTGAAGGTGACCAGTTTCAGCGGCTTCTTGCAGCAAGCGCTGGCCGGCGACTGGTGGCGCCAGGCGATGTGACGCTGGATCTCGATCAATGCGCCCCGGCGGTTCTGGCGGCGGCGACCGCTCCCGCCTCGTCAGCCTTGGCGCCGTTGAAAAACAGATTGAGCAGTACCGCCGACACTGCCGTCAGCAAGATGCCAGACTCCAGCAGCGGGTGCAGGCTATGCGCCATGTGTTGCATCCAGCGCGGCGCGACCAGCGGAATCATTCCCGCGCCGATCGCCAGCGCGACGATGTACAGGTTGTAGCGGTTGCCCTTGAAATCGACGCTCGACAAGATGCGGATGCCGGTCGCCGCGACCATGCCGAACATCACGATGCCGGCGCCGCCGAGCACGATCTGCGGCACCGCTTCGACCAGCGCCGCCATCTTGGGCAGCAAGCCCAGAACGATCATGATGACGCCGGCGGCGACGCAGACCCAGCGGCTCTTGACGCCGGTCACGCCTACCAGGCCGACATTCTGCGAAAAACTGGTGTAGGGGAAGGTGTTGAACACGCCGCCGATGATGGTGCCCAGCCCATCGGTGCGCAGACCGGCGGCGAGTTCGCGCTGCGAGATCGGCTTGCCGGTCATGTCCGACAGCGCCAGGAACATGCCGGTGGACTCGATCATGACGACGATCATCACCAGCGTCATCGTCAAAATCATCACCGGATCGAAAGTCGGCATGCCGAAGGCCAGCGGCGTGACGATGTCGAACCACGGCGCCTTGGCGACCTTGTCGAAATTCATCAGGCCCAGCGCCACGGCCAGGGCACAGCCAATGACGATGCCGAGCAGCACCGAAATATTGGCCAGAAAACCGCGCCCGTAGCGTGTGATCAGCAGCACCGCGAGCAGCACGAAAGCGGCGACGCCGAGGTTTTGCATCGACGCGTAGGCCGGGTTGTCGAGCATCGGGATCGGCCCTGCCAGCTTCAAGGCCGCGCCGGGCGCCGCCGCCGCGCCTCTGAGCGGCTCGGTCAGCGCGAGCAATTTGGGCACATCGACGTTCTGGGCGAAATTGGCCGGCGCGCCCATCGCCCAGCCGACGCCGACGCGCATCAGGCTGACGCCGATGATGGTGATGATGGTGCCGGTGACGACCGGCGGAAAAAAGCGCAGCAGCCGGCTCATCAGCGGCGCGATGACGATCGAAATCACTCCCGCGCCGACGATGGCGCCGAAAATCGCGCGCGCGCCGTCAACGCCGCCGCTGGCATTGGCCATCGCCACCATCGGCCCGACGGCGGCGAAAGTCACGCCCATCATGACCGGCAGCTTGATGCCGAAATAGCGGCCGAAGCCGAGCGACTGGATCAGCGTGACCAGGCCGCAGCAAAACAGGTCGGCTGAAATCAAGAGCGCGACCTGCTCGGGGCTGAGCTTGAGCGCCCTGCCGACGATCAGCGGCACCGCCACCGCGCCGGCGTACATCACCAGCACATGCTGCAGGCCGAGCGCGGCGAGTTTGCCGGCGGGCGGTTTTTCGTCCACCGGGTGGACTGTTTCTGAGTTCATATAAATCTCCTGTTTCATCGTGGTGGGACTTGGGATAGGAAAGCGCCGATAGCTGTCAGTTCACCGGCGCGCCGGCTTCGAACCAGCGCTTGATGAGGGCGCGTTCGTCGTCGGTGATCTGCGTCGCGTTGTTCATCGGCATGGTCTTGAGCACCGCCGCCTGCTGGTAGACCGCCTGGGCGTGCTGCTGGATCAACTCGGGCGTGTTCAGCGCCACGCCCTTGCTTTGCAGCTGGGCGTTGTGGCACAGCGCGCAGCGCTGGTCGATCACCGACTTCACCTGAGCGAAGCCGACCGGTTTCGCGCTAGCGGCGATGGCAGCCGCGGATGGCGGCGGCGGCGCCAGCCAGAACACCAGGACTATCAATGCCGCGGTGCCGATGGCCGCATGCTCCCAAGGCACGCGCTTGCCTTCAACGTTCGCCTTGTGCCGCGCGACGAAACTGTGGCGTATCAATGCGCCGGCGAGCATCAAAAGCACCAGCACCAGCCAGTTGGCCTTGCCCGCATACAGCCAGCCGTAGTGATTCGACAGCATCGCAATCAGCACCGGCAGGGTGAAATAGGTGTTGTGCACGCTGCGCTGCTTGGCGCGCCAGCCGTAAATGGGATCGACCGGCTGGCCGGCCTTGAGCTGCGCGACCACCTTGCGCTGGCCGGGAATGATCCAGACGAACACATTGGCGCTCATCGTCGTGCCAAGCATCGCGCCGACCAGCAGGAAGGCGGCGCGGCCGGCAAACAGCTGGCACGCCAGCCACGACGCAAACACCACGAAGGCGAAAACGCAGACGCCGACCATCAGGTCGCCGTTTTTCTTCTGGCCCAGCGTGCGGCAGATGGTGTCGTACACGAGCCAGCAAACCACCAGGAACCCCAGCGAGGCCGCGATCGCCGCGCCGGCCGGCCAGTCGTAAACGCTTTTATCGACCAGGAAGGTGTTGGCGTTGAAAAGGTACAGCACCGCGAACAAGGCAAAACCCGTCAGCCAGGTGGTGTAGGCCTCCCAATAGAACCAGTGCAGGTTTTCGGGCATCCGGCGGGGCGCGACCAAGTATTTTTGCGGATGGTAAAAGCCGCCGCCATGGACCGCCCACAGCTCGCCATCGACGCCCTTGGCGAGCAATTCAGGATCAGTGGGCTGGATCAGGCTGCTGTCGAGAAAGACGAAGTAAAAAGACGAGCCGATCCAGGCAATCGCCGTGATGACATGCGCCCAGCGCAGCAGCAGATTGGCCCAATCCAGCAAATACGCGGTATCCATAAAAACCTCGCGATGGTGAAAGGCAGGCAGCAATCGCCACAGCAATTACCGTGCCTTCCCCTCACCACTGCGGGCTCTGTAAGGAGTGGACGTCGCAACCGCATTAGCGAATCCATGGTTCCTGGTTGATGCGGGCTCCGCGGCGACGTGCAAATAATGTATACAGTTTTGGCAGCAATTTATGCTAGTGTTTACCCTAAGCTGTCAGGAACCTCGATAGGTCGAGTAAGTCCAGGGACTCACGAGCAGGGGCACGTGATAGTGGCCCCGCGCGTCGGCGATGCCGAAATCGACCGGCACCGTTTCAATGAAGGGCGGCTCGGGCAATTGAACGCCACGGCTGCGGAAATACGCGCCGACCTCGAACAGCAGACGGTAGCGCCCAACGGCCATGCTTGCTTCATCGAGCAGCGGCCCGCCATCCTTGCGGCCGTCGCGGTTGAGCACAAGCGTACTGAGCGTCTCGAAACTCGTTCCGGTGACGCGCTGCAGGGTCACTTTCATTCCGGCCGCCGGGCAGCCGTTCACCGTGTCGAGCACGTGGGTGCTGAGATGCCCCATAAATTCTCCTGGTTAAATCAAACTTGTATTTTCAGAATTTATTGTATACACTTTGTCAACAATAATGAACACAATTCAGGAAAAACCACCGAATCGCCGCAGCAAACTGCAAGTCGTGCAGCCTGCGGCGGAACCCGCGACCACGCCGGCCGGCGCGACGCAGCGGATTTCCGAGGCGATCACCACTGCGATCATCGAGCGCCGTCTCATGCCGGGCACCAAGCTCACCGAGCAGAAAATTGCCGATATCTTCAAGGTCTCCCGCACCATCGTTCGCCAGGCCCTGAACCAGCTCAGCCGCGACCACCTGGTGACGCTGGCGCCGGCGCGCGGCGCCTTCGTCGCGATGCCCAGCGTCCAGGAGGCGCGCCAGGTGTTCGAAGTTCGGGCGATGATCGAAACAGCCATGGTGCGCCTGCTCTGCGCCCGCATCACCGATGCGCAGATCGCGCAATTGCGCGAGCACCTTCGCGCCGAAAGCGACGCCGTCAAGCGCACCGACGTGTCGGGTCGCACGCGGCTTCTGGCCGACTTTCATGTGGTGCTGGCGCGCATGCTGGACAACGAGGTGCTGGCGCAGTGGCTGGCGGACCTGCTGAGCCGCTCGTCGCTCATTTCGCTGATGTACCAGTCGGCCCACTCGGCCGGGCATTCGCAGCAGGAGCATGTCGGCATTGTCGATGCGCTGGAAAAGCGCGACGCCCGCGCGGTCGCGCGGCTGATGGAGCATCACATCGCCAATGTCGAGCGCAACCTGCGGCTCGACCCGAACGCGACCGACCTTGCCGCCGCGTTGCAGCCTCTTGATTGCGCCCCATGAACAGCAACATTCGCGTTCCTGACGGCTATCCACGCGATTTGAAAGGCTACGGCCGCAACCCGCCTTATGCGAGCTGGCCCGGCCATGCCCGGGTCGCGGTGCAGTTCGTTCTCAATTACGAGGAAGGCGGCGAAAACTCGGTGCTGCACGGCGACGCCGGCAGCGAGCAGTTTTTGTCCGAGATGTTTATGCCGCCGGCGTATCCCGCGCGCCACCTGAGCATGGAAAGCCTCTACGAATACGGCTCGCGCGTTGGCGTCTGGCGGCTGCTGCGCGAATTCGAAAAGCGCGGCCTGCCGCTGACGGTGTTCGGCGTCGGCATGGCGCTCGAACGCTCGCCGGAGGTAGCCGCGGCGTTCCAGGAGCTCGGCCATGAAATCGCCTGCCACGGCTGGCGCTGGCTCAATTACCAGAATGTCGATGAAAGCGTCGAGCGCGAGCACATGGCGCGCGGCGTGGCGGCCATCGAGCGCCTGACCGGCCAGCGGCCGCTCGGCTGGTACACCGGACGCGACAGCCCGAACACGCGCCGGCTGGTCGCCGACGACGGCGGTTTCGAATACGACAGCGACTACTACGGCGACGACCTGCCGTTTTGGCTGCAGGTAGAAAAAACCGACGGCTCGCTGGCGCCGCAACTGGTGGTGCCGTACGCAATGGACACGAACGACATGCGCTTTGCGCTGCCGCAGGGGTTTTCGCAGGGCGACGATTTTTTCAGCTATCTGCGCGACAGCTTCGACGTGCTCTACGCCGAGGGCGACGAACGGCCCGCCATGCTGAGCGTCGGTATGCATTGCCGGCTGCTCGGGCGGCCCGGCCGCATGCGCGCCTTGCAGCGCTTTCTGGACCACATCGAAAAGCATGACCGCGTCTGGCTCAGCCGGCGCATCGACATCGCGCGCCACTGGAAGCAGATACACCCCTTCAAACCTGAAACCGCCTTTGTCTGGCGCGCCAAATGATCACTTTGACCCAACTCAACGCCAGCTCCCAGGACGAATTCATGCGCCTGCTGGACGGCACTTATGAGCATTCACCGTGGATTGCCAGGCTGGCCTGGGCCACGCGCCCGTTCACCAACCTGGACCAGCTCAAGCTGGCGCTGGTCCAGGTGGTGCGCAATGCGGATCAGAAAGCGCAGCTGACGCTGATTCGCGCCCACCCGGAACTCGCCGGCAAGGCGATGGTGAGCAAGACGCTGACCGCCGAATCGACGCACGAGCAGAGCAAGGCGGGTTTGAGCGACTGCACGCTCGATGAATTCGCCACCATCCAGCGGCTCAACGCCGGCTACAACGCCAAATTCGGCTTTCCCTTCATTCTGGCGGTGCGTGGCCCGCGCGGCCTGGGGCTGGCCAAATCCGACATCATCGCAACCTTTAAGCGGCGGCTGGAGAACCATCCCGACTTCGAGCTGGCCGAATGCCTGCGCAATATTCACCGCATCGCCGAGCTGCGCCTCGATGACAAGTTCGGTCATGTGCCGGAACTCGGCAACCTGGTGTGGGACTGGGCCGAGCGGCTAAGCGCCCACAGCGATGCCGGCTACGCCGAACGCGGTGAACTGACCGTGACCTACCTGACCGACGCGCACCGCGCCTGCGCCCAGCGCCTGTCGCACTGGATGCGCGAGGACTGCGGCTTCGACGAGGTGGCTATCGACGCCGTCGGCAATGTCGTTGGCGTCTACCACGGCAGCGACCCGCAGGCAAAGCGGCTGCTGACCGGCTCGCACTACGACACGGTGCGCAACGGCGGCAAGTACGACGGCCGGCTCGGGATTTTCGTTCCGATGGCCTGTGTCCGCGAATTGCGCCGCCAGGGGCGGCGCTTGCCCTACGGCATCGAAGTCGTCGGTTTTGCCGAAGAGGAAGGCCAGCGCTACAAGGCGGTGTTCCTCGGCTCGGGCGCGCTGACGGGCCACTTCGACAGCGCTTGGCTGGAGCAAAAGGACGCCGACGGCGTGACGATGCGCGACGCCATGGCGCACGCGGGGCTGTGCTTGGGCGACATACCGAAACTCCAGCGCGACCCGGCGCGCTACCTGGGTTTTGTCGAGACGCATATCGAGCAGGGACCGGTGCTCAATGAGGTCGATCTGCCGCTGGGCATCGTGACCTCGATCAACGGCAGCGTGCGCTATCTCGGCGAGATCGTCGGCATGGCGAGCCACGCCGGCACCACGCCGATGAACCGCCGGCGCGACGCCGCCACCGCCGCAGCCGAGCTGGCGCTGTATGTCGAGAAACGCGGCGCCAGCGTAGAGAATCTGGTCGCCACCGTCGGCATGCTCGAAGTCCCCAACGGATCGATCAACGTCGTGCCGGGGCGCTGCAAATTCAGCCTCGACATCCGCGCCACCACCGACGCGGTACGCGATGCCTGCGCCAGCGACATTCTGGCTGAACTGCGGCGTATCTGCGAGCGGCGCGGCTTGCATTACCAGCTTGAAGAAACCCTGCGCGCCGCCGCCGCGCCCAGTGCACCCCAGTGGCAGCGGCGCTGGGAACGCGCCGTCGACTCGCTCGGCCTGCCGGTTTTCCGCATGCCCAGCGGCGCCGGCCACGATGCGATGAAACTGCACGAAATCATGCCGCAGGCGATGCTGTTCCTGCGCGGCCTGAATGCCGGCATCAGCCACAACCCGCTGGAAGCCATCACCAGCGACGACGCCGACGTCTGCGTGCGCGCCTTCCAGAATCTGCTCGAACAATTCGCCACGGAATTCGCCGCATGACCGCCTCCAACGCCACTGCTGATTACGCGGCGCTCGACCACTGGATCGACGCCCATTTCGACGAGGAAGTCCGCTTTCTCCAGGCGCTGGTGCGGATGCCGACCGACACGCCGCCGGGCAACAACGCGCCGCATGCCGAGCGCACCGCCGAACTACTCGAAGACTTCGGCTTTGAAGTGGAGAAACATTGCGTTCCCGACCAGGAAGTCAAGGACTACGGTCTGGAGTCGCTAACCAACCTGATCGTCCGGCGCCACTACGGCCCCGGCAAGATCATCGCGCTCAACGCCCATGGCGACGTCGTTCCGCCCGGCGACGGCTGGACGCACGACCCGTACGGCGCCGAGATCGAGGACGGCAAGCTGTACGGCCGCGCATCGGCCGTCAGCAAGAGCGATTTCGCGACCTATACCTTCGCGGTGCGCGCGCTCGAGGCGCTGAATCTGCCGCTCAAGGGCGGCGTCGAGCTGATCTTCACGTACGACGAGGAATTCGGCGGCGAACTCGGCCCCGGCTGGCTGCTTAAAAACCAGCTGATACGGCCCGACTTCGTTATCGCCGCCGGCTTCAGCTACCAGGTCATCACGGCGCACAACGGCTGCCTGCAGCTCGAAGTCACGGTGCATGGCAAGATGGCGCATGCCGCGATTCCCGACACCGGCATCGACGCGCTGCAGGGCGCCAGCGCTATCCTGGGCGCGCTGTACCGGCAAAACGAGCGCTACCGGTCAATTACCTCCGGCGTCGAAGGCATCACGCACCCTTATCTGAATGTCGGCCGCATCGAAGGCGGCACCAACACCAATGTGGTTCCGGGCAAGGTCACGCTCAAGCTCGACCGCCGCATGATTCCAGAAGAAAACCCGGCTGAAGTCGAAGCCGATGTACGCCGCGTGATCGCCGAAGCGGCGGCTCTAGTGCCCGGCGTCAGCGTCGAGATCAGGCGGCTGCTGCTGGCCAAGTCCTGGAGGCCGGACGCCAGCAATGCCGCGCTGGTGCAAGCGCTGCAACGGCACGGCGAAGCGGTGTTCGGCGAGCACATTCCCACCTCGGGCACGCCGCTTTATACCGACGTGCGGCTGTTCGGCGCCGCCGGCATCCCGGCGGCCATCTACGGCGCCGGGCCGCGCACCGTTTTCGAAAGCAACGCCAAGCGCGCCGACGAGCACCTGGTGCTGGGCGACCTGCGGCGCGCGACGCAGGTGGTCGCGCGCACGCTGCTTGAGCTGCTTCGATGATTTGCCGGTCTTCAGCCTTCTCCTACAGCGGAGCCCTCGCCGTCCGACATGAAAGGGGCTCAAAACTGGGTATGGTTATAAATCACGCCTATCGTTTCATCGAGTCCTCTACTTTCGATCACCCGAGCGCCACGCCATGACCCCTGAATTTCCGCAAACGTTATGGATCGTCCGCCACGGGCAAAGCGCCGGCAATGTCGCGCGCGACGCGGCCGAGGCGCAGGGCTTGCATGTCATCGACATCGCGACGCGGGACATCGATGTGCCTTTGTCGGCGCTGGGCCGGCGCCAGTCGCAAAGCCTGGGGAACTGGTTTGGTGCGCTGCCCCCTGACCAGCAGCCGCAGGTGCTGGTGTGCTCGCCATATGTCAGGGCGCAGGAAACCGCGCGGCTGATCCTGCAGAACGCCGGCATGGAGGGCGCCATCAAGCTGCGTACCGACGAGCGCCTGCGGGAAAAGGAGTTCGGCATCCTCGACCGGCTGACGCCCCTGGGCATTCAGGACAAATACCCCGATCTGAATCAGCAGCGCGGCCACGTCGGCAAGTTTTATTTTCGCCCGCCCGGCGGCGAGAGCTGGTGCGACGTGATTTTGCGGCTGCGCAGCCTGCTGGAGATGGTCACGCGCGAATACGCCGGCCGGCGCGTGCTGGTGGTGGGGCACCAGGTCATCGTGAACTGCATGCGCTACCTGATCGAGCGGATGAACGAAGCCACGATTCTCGGCATCGACCGCCTGGGCGACGTGCCGAACTGCAGCGTGACGTCCTACCGAGCCACCGGCGACGCCGACCCCGATAGCCGGCTGGATTTGGTGAACTTCTTGGCGCCGCTGCTCGAAGAAGGCACGCCGGTGACGTCCGCGCCCGATGCGCCGGCCGGCGCAAAACCATGAAGCGCCGCCGCCCCGAACCTGAAAATCAGCCAACCATTGCAGTAAGCCACCATGCAAGAACTTGACAAATCCACCTTGCATCACTGGCCGCTGCCGCAGGCCGATGACGCGTCGGACAAGGAGGATCGCGGCCAGGTGCTGATCGTTGCCGGCAGCCGCGAAATTCCAGGCGCGGCGATTCTGGCGGCGACGGCCGCCTTGCGCGCCGGGGCCGGCAAGCTCACCATCGCCACGCCGCAAAGCGTTGCGCTGGGCATCGCGCTGGCGATGCCCGAGGCGCGCGTGATCGCCCTGCCGGAAACGTCCGCCGGCGGTTTGCTTGCGTCGGGTGCGGAGTTGCTGGAAAAATGCGCGGCGCGCAGCTCGGCCCTGCTGATCGGGCCGGGCCTGCTCGATGGCGCGGCCAGCTGCGATTTCGTGCTGGCGCTGCTGCGGCGACTTTCCGGCGTTTCGGTCATCCTCGACGCGCTGGCGATGGATGTCCTGCTGCGTGAGCCGCGCTTCGACGAGCCGACGCTGCTGACGCCGCACGCGGGCGAAATGGCGCATCTGACCGGCCGGAGCAAGGAAGACATTCTGGCCGACGCGCCCGCCGCCGCTCGCGACATGGCGCGCCGCGGCAACGCCGTCGTCGCCCTGAAAGGCGCGACAACCTACATCGTTTCACCGCAGGGCGACGAATGGCGCCATGTCTCGGCGACGCCCGGCCTGGGCACTTCCGGCTCGGGCGATGTGCTCGCGGGCATCATGACGGGGCTTGCGGCCCGGGGCGCGCCGCTTGAGCAGGCGGCCGCCTGGGGCGTGGCGCTGCATGCGCTGGCGGGTAAAAGACTGGCCGAACGCAACGGACGCCTGGGGTTTCTGGCGCGCGAACTACTCCTGGAGATTCCTTCGGTCATGCACGGCGTCTGAACGACGCGGCAACCGTCCGTTGCCCTGTGCAAGCGGCTATTTGGTCACTTCAAGCGTCGTGACGAGGTAGTCGTCGCCCACTCGCCTGGCAGCGAACCGTATTCTGTCGCCAGGCTTTACGCGGCGCAGCAGCTTTCGATCGGCAACGACGAATTCCATCGTCATTGCGTCCATCTGCATATTTTCAATCCGGCCGTGCTTGAGCAAAAGCCGCTTTTCTTTCGGGTAGACGTTCAGGACTTCGGCGCTGGCAAGGGCGTGCGTGCCGGCCACCGGACGTGTGGAAAGCTGTGCCTGCACCACAGCGCTTGCGGCGAGCAGGATAATCAGTTGAACCAGCTTCATGGATTCCTTCGCGAAAAATTTCAGCTGCCGCCAGTCAAAATCGCCATGTCCGTGACTTGTGAGAAATCTTTGCCGTGCGTCACCAAAGCCGCAGCCAGCGCAGTGGATTCAAGACTTGAGCGTTTTGTTCAAAAACTCGATTACCGCCTTGCCCGCCGTATCCCGCGCGGTCCGGCTGCCCTCCATCGTCGCGCCCTTGCCGGCGCAAAGCTCGCGTCCCAGCACCTGCGCCGCGTCTGGCGACAGCGCCTCGCCGCTGCGGCGGTCGCGCATCTTCAGGTCGGTGATGTCGAATTCGAGCGGGCAGCCTTCTTTCGCTTTGGAATTGAGCGGCAGGTTGATCAGGCGGCCGCTGTCCAGGTCGAACTTGTGGCGCGCGCCCGGCAGCACGACGAACTCGGTCGGCGTGCCCGCCGCGCCGATACGCTGCGCATAGGCACGGCAGTCGGTCATGTAGGTGTAGTCGTCGGCATCGCCATGGACGAACAGGATGGGCGCCGGCCCAAAGACGCCGACTTTTGGCATCACCGACAGCGAGCCGGTGCAGCCGCTGCTGTAGAGCGCCAGATGCGCGGCAAAGCGCAAACCGGCGGGTGACGAGCCGTTCACGATACGCGTGACCGCGCTGCGCAGCGCGGTAATGCCGCCGCGCGAAAAGCCCATGACGGCGATGCGCTTGGGATCGATGCGCGGATGGCTGGCGAGCATAGCGAGGGCGGCGAACGCGTCGGCCGTGTCGGCAGCGAACGGCACCTGGTTTTGGTCTTCACCCGTGGACTTGACGCCGCGCGGGCCGAACACATCGATCACAAAGGCGGCAATTCCCTGCTCGTTCAGCAATTTGGCCCAATAAGTGACTTCCTCGGGATAGACGCCGCCCGAGCCGTGCACCAGCACCACCGCTGGCAGTTTGGCGTCGGCCGGGGCGTTGCCAGGCAGGAGGAGTTGCCCCTGAGCGGTTGCCGGGGGCCGGGGCCGGCTGCTTTGAATCAGCTCCATCACGGTCGGTGGCGTGCTGGAGGCATAGCTGTAGAGGCCATTGCCGGGGCCGCCGCTGAAATCCGCCAGGGGCGTCGCGTTTTGAGCCGTGGCCGCGGTGGCTCCAAGCGCCAGGCAGAAACCGGTAATCAGCAGGCGTTCGATGTAACTCATCATGAATCGACTCCAGGCATAGCGAGAGCCGAAGTGCCGTTACATCAAGAAAAGCACAATTCGGCCGCGCCAAAAAATTGAAGTATCTGCCCGTGTGCAAATCCGGTCAAGCCCGCAGCGCTGGCAAATTCAGGCATCTTTTAGCCTTCCTGCGCTTTACTGGCATGCGCAAGCAGCTATTAAATTAAGAGCGCCGGACTTCACTGGCTCCCTACAGCTTATCGGCAAGGCAGCCGACAGCCAAACAGTGCAAAGGCGGATAGACTCATGTAAATCCCCTTAATATCCCGCTCTTTGAACGACCCAACCCTCACCGACGCGCTGGTTCCGCTGGGTCGCTGGCTACAGGCCGAGGACTACCGCTTCACCACCGTCACGCCGGCCACGCACGCCCGCGTCAATGCGCGCCGCGACGCGCGAACGGCGCGCAGCCTGCGCGACATCTTCGGCTGGAGCCGCCCGTTTTCCCCCGATTTGCTGCCGGAACCGGTGACTGGCTGGCTGCGGCAAGGCGGTTTGCTTGAACAGGTGGACGGCGCGACTGGCCTGTGCCGCAGCAAGGTACGTTTTTCGACGCTGGACCAAAGCCTGTATGCCCATTCCGCGTACCCTACGCTGGGCGCCGACGCGGTTTTTTTCGGCCCCGATACCTACCGTTTTGTTGCGCTGATCGACGCCGAGCTGGCCCACCAGCAGCTGGCCGCCGGCGCGCGCATTCTGGACATCGGCTGCGGCGCCGGGCCGGGCGGCATGGCGGCGGCGCTGACGGCGGCCGCTTGCAGCCCTGAACTGGTGCTGGCCGACATCAACCCGCGCGCACTCGATTTCGCCTGCGCCAACGCGGCGTTGGCCGGCCTGAGCGACGTCACCTTCCAGCAAAGCGATCTGTTCGTATCGGTGGCGGGCCGCTTCGACCTGATCGTCGCCAATCCGCCCTATCTGGTCGATGCCGGCGAACGCACCTACCGGCACGGCGGCGGCGCGCTGGGCAGCGCGCTGTCGCTGCGCATTGTCCGCGAAGGCTTGCCCAGGCTTGCGCCCGGCGGGCGGCTGGTCCTGTACACCGGCGCGCCCATCGTCGAAGGCGGCGACCCGTTTCGGGACGCGGTTGCCGCGCTGCTGCGGCAGGCCGGCGCCGCCTTCAGTTACCGCGAAATCGACCCTGATGTTTTCGGCGAGGAGCTCGACGCGCCGGCGTATGCGAATGCCGAGCGCATCGCCGCCGTGGCGCTGGTGGCGGCGCAAGGCGTGCGGCCAGCGCCATGAGATACCTCGGCATCGGGGAATACAACGACCTGGCGGCGCTTTACCTCGGGCTGGCGGCGCAGGGACACGAGGTGCGCGTGTTCGTCGAGCATGAGGCGTCGCGGGACGTGTATGGGGGGATGCTCGATTTCACCGCCGACTGGCAGGCCGAACTCGGCTGGCTGCGCGGCGATGGCGGAGCGGGCGATGCGGGAATCGTCCTGTTCGAGTCGGCGATCAAGGGCGAAACCCAGGACCAGCTGCGGCGCGAAGGCTTTCAGGTGATCGGCGGCAGCGCCCTGGGCGACCGGCTGGAAGCCGAACGCGAGTTCGGCCAGCAAGCGCTGCGCGATTTCGGCCTGTGCACGGCGGCAACCCACGGCTTTACCGACTACGGCGCGGCCATCGATTTTTTGCGCCGCAACGGCGGGCGTTATGTGCTCAAGTTCAACGGCGCCGACAGCCCGCGCACCCGCAACTACATCGGCGAGCTCGAAGACGCCGGCGACATGCTGGCGCTGCTGGAGATGTACCGCTCGCACCACGCCGCAAGCCAGCCGCCCGACTTCGTGCTGATGCGGCATGTGCAGGGCGTCGAGGTCGGCGTGGGCGCTTATTTCAACGGTGAGGCGTTTTTAACGCCGGCGTGCATCGACTTCGAGCACAAGCGCTTTTTTCCGGGCGAACTCGGCGAGCTGACCAGCGAGATGGGAACCATCGTCAGCTACCGGGATTCGCAAAAGCTGTTCGATGCGTCGCTCGGCAAGGTCGCGCCGCTACTGCGGGAAAGCGGCTATTGCGGCTACATCAACCTGAACATGATCGTCAACGACGAGGGGCTTTGGCCGCTGGAATTCACCAGCCGCTTCGGCTACCCAGGCTTTGCGATTTGCGAGGCGCTGCACGAGGAAGGCTGGGACGCGATTTTCCGCCGCATGCTCAGCCGGGCGGGACTGCGGATTGCGACCAAGCCGGGCTTCGCCGCCGGCGTGGTGCTGACTGTTCCGCCGTTTCCGTATTCACAAGGGTATGAGGAATTGTCCAAGGGCGAGCCGATCTGCTTTCATCCCGGCGTGACCGCCGCCGACCGCGCGGCGCTGCATTTCGCCGAAGTCGCGCGCCTAGGCGACCACCTGGTCACCAGCGGCGCCTGCGGCTATGTCGGTGTCGCCACCGGCATTGGCGCCAGCGTGCAGGCCGCCAGCGCCGCGGCTTACCGGGTCGCGCGCAAGGTCGTCGTGCCGAACCTGCGCTTTCGCACCGACATCGGCGAGCGGGTTCGCCGGCATGACCTGGCCCGCCTTGGCGCGCTGGGCTGGCTGTGAAAGCGCTTCAGGCCAGCGGCTCGCGCTGGTAGGAAGCTTCCCACGCACAGTGGCGGAGCAAACCTATAACCTGTTGGCTGCGCCTGGCGCAGACTAAAGCTTCCTTCATTTCAAGACATCCGCATGTTTGTTGCCGCCCACGAATGGACTTCGCCTCGCGAACCGGTGCCTAGCCTTTTCTTGGCCCACGATTTCGCGCCTGCGCCAGGTGATGGTGGGACGCGCGATTTATATGAATGTCTGGCCAGCGGCGAGCCGCATGCGTTGGCCTTCGCTCAAGCCCATGCTTTTCTTGATGAGGCGCTTGAACAAGCAAAAGCGGACGCATGCGATTTGCCGGCGTCGCCGCACGAGCTGACAGCATGGATGCACAACTCGGCACGGTCGGCCAGCGCCAAATACCGAACTTACCTTGAAGACCGCAAAGCTGGAAAGCCGCGCCGGTATTTTCAAAATCTCGCGCATGCGCTTTACTTTTTACGCGCGGTCGCGCCGACCAAGCTGGTCGATGGCGCGTGGCTTTACGGCGTGCTGGCGCATTGGCGGAATCCGCGTTTTTCGAACCTGATCGCCACGTATCTGGAAGAGCTGGGCGAAGGACGGGCTGATAAAAACCATGTCCTTCTCTACCGCAAGTTACTAAACAGGCATGGTCTTGATCCTTCGGACAAGTTAGCCGACCGTTTTTATAGGCAAGGCGCTTTGCAGTTGGCGCTGGCTTGCAGCGCTGGCGATTTTTTGCCCGAGATCATCGGTTTCAATCTGGGGTATGAGCAGTTGCCGCTGCATTTGCTTATCACCGCGTATGAATTGAATGAACTGGGCATCGACCCCTACTATTTCACGCTGCATATTACCGTCGATAACGCCGACACCGGCCATGCGCGGCGTGCCGTTCAAGCGGTGCTCGATTGCTTGCCATGCGGGGGCGACCAGGCCGCCTTCTGGCAACGTGTGCGCAACGGCTGCAAATTGAGCGAAGCCGGCATCGGCACGACGCAGGTGATCGCGGGCTTCGACATCGAGCGCGAAGTCGTCGATATTTTTTCGCGCAAGAGCGTGACCGGCCACGGCGCTCATTCCGATTACTGCCGGGTGGCGGGCCGCGGCATCAACGACTGGCTTGCGCAACCGGGCAATATCCCCGGCTTTTTGGCGGCTTTGCGGCAGGCGGGCTGGATCAAGCGCGGTGCGCCTGTTCAGGAAAGCCGTTTCTGGAAGCTATTGCAAGGCGAACGCGCCGAGATGTTCGGCGTATTCAGCCCTTATGAATTGCAGCTCATTCACGACTGGATTCGCGGCGATGCCAGCGCCGACGGGCAGGCGTATGACGAACCCGCCCTTGCGCCGGGCCAGCGGCGCGCAAGCTTTCGGGCCACCAACCGATTGGAGCGCCAGCCGACAGACGTGCCGAAGTCGCGGCAGTCGCAGGAAATGCTCGATTCGATGGATTCGATGGATTCGATGGATACGGATTTGCAAACGCTGCGGGCGCGGCTTGAGACGGCAGGGAGCGTCGGACAAAAAAAACAATTGCTGGTTCCGGCCATGTCGCCCGCAAGGCACTGGACGCCAACCGGTTTATATGCGACTCGCCGGTTCCGGCAACTGGCTGCCTGACGTGTTCGTTCGCAATGGCTACTCAGGTTTGATATTGAGCTTGTCTAGCACACCCTGCCAGGTCTTGCGGTCCTCATTGATGTATTGAACAAGCTGCTCGGGCGTTCCAGGACGTGGATAAGTCCCCAGTTCGCGCGATTTGGCGACCACTTCGGGCAACAGCAACACTTCCGCCATGTCTTTGTTGAGCTTGCTCAAAATGGCGGCGTCAACGCCCTTTTTGGCGATCACGGCAAACCAGCCGTAGGCGACGGCGCCGGGAACCGTTTTATTGGCCAGCGGAAACTGCTCCAGACCCGGCTCGACGCGGTCGCCCATCGACGCCAGCACGCGCATCTTGCCGCCCTGCACATTGCCGGCGACGACGTTGTACGACTCGACCATCATCTTCGTCTGCCCGCCCAGCGTCGCCTGCATCGCCTGCGCGCCTCCGGGGTAGTGCACTTCCAGGAACTGCGCGCCCGACTGCAAGCCGAGCAGCGCCGAGGCCAAGTGCGGCGCGGTGCCGCGTCCGTTGTCGGCCACTTCGATGCCCAGCGGCTTGGCCTTGGCCGCGGCGATGAAGTCAGCCAGCGTTTTATAAGGCGAATCGGCCGGAACGGTCAGAATGAAAGGCAGCACGGCCGCCAGCGTGACGGGAACGAAATCGCGGTTGAAGTCGTAGGTCACGCCCTTGATGGTGCTGGGCGCGACCGAGATCGCCGAGCCCTGCACGAAGCCGAACGTGCTGCCATCGGTAGGCCCGTTGAGCAGTGTGTTCATGCCGATGACGCCGCTGCCGCCCGGCTTGTTGTCAACGATGACCGCCTGGCCCCATTTGTCGGTGAGCTTGATGCCGACCAGCCGGATCAGCACGTCGGGCGCCGACCCCGCGGGAAAGGGCACGATGAAGCGCACCGGCTGGGTGGGCCATTTTGCAGCCGCCGTCGTTTGCGCCTGCGCCGCCGGCAGGGCAGCCAATGCGGCCAGTCCAGCTACTCCCAGGCCCAGGGCGGTGCGTCGTGTCAGGGTGCTTGCAGCTAAAAACGGCATGGTGTTATCCAGTGAGGTTGAGTGTCGAGAATTTGATTGAATCAAGTCATTTTCTCAAACTATATAGCCGAACAATCACGCGCAGGTCAACAAAAACCCTAGCACCCGTTGCCAGGCGCTGGCAGCCCGCCGGCTAATGGCTCTATGGATTTCATGCGTTCTGAAATCGCCGTCAGGGCCGCTTCCCTGTTGCAGGCACGAGGCTTGTGTTGCCAGCACGCCTGGCGCCGAAAATCTTCCCTATCGCAGCGCCGAGCGCGCCCGAGTTGATCTTGATGTCGGAGTAATCGACCACCCCACGTCCACCATGGCAGTGCAAATGACAAAATAATGGTCAAATATGCCTTTTTCGCATACAGGACGGACATAGTTAGCTATCAATTTTATACATCAATAGCCGCTGATCAGAAATTAACGTTGTTTCTGCCCTTCAGGTTCAGGATTTCGCGCGCGTCGTCGGGCGTGGCGACCTCCAGGCTCAAGGCTTCGAGCAGGGTGCGCACTCGCCTGACCTGGTCGGCATTGGTTTTGGCGAGCTGGCCCGGGCCGTCCCAGAGCGAGTCTTCCAGCCCGACGCGCACATTGCCGCCCATCGCCAGCGACTGCGCGGCGATCGGTATCTGGTTGCGGCCGGCGCCGAGCACCGACCAGACATAGTTGTCGCCGAACAGCCGGTCCGCCGTTCGCTGCATGTGCGCCACGTCTTCCGGATGCCCGCCGATGCCGCCGAGCAGGCCGAACACCGACTGGATCAGAAACGGCGGCTTGATCAGACCGCGCTCGATGAAGTGCGCGGCGGTGTAGAGGTGGCCGATGTCGTAGCACTCGATCTCGAAGCGGGTGCCGTTGTCGGCGCAGCTCTCGAGGATGTAGGCGATGTCCTTGAAGGTGTTTTTAAAGATGCGGTCGTCGCTGTTGGCCAGATAGGGGCGCTCCCAGTCGTACTTGAATTCCTTGAAGCGCGCCAGCATGCCGTAGAGGCCGAAATTCATCGACCCCATGTTCAGCGACGCGACCTCGGGCTTGAAGGTGTGCGCGGGCAGCAGGCGCTCTTCGATCGACATCGTCGCCGCGCCGCCGGTAGTGATGTTGACGACGACATCGCACGCCGCCTTGATCTGCGGCAAAAAGGCTTTGAACAGCTCCGGGTCCTGCGACGGCAAGCCGTCGGCTTCCTTGCGGGCGTGCAGGTGCACGATGGACGCGCCGGCCTGCGCCGCGCCGATGGCCGAGTCGGCGATCTCCTGGCCGGTGACCGGCAAATACGGTGACATCGACGGCGTGTGGATCGAGCCGGTAATGGCGCAGGTGATGATGACTTTTTTCGACTTTTTCATGGTGGGTCTCCGGTGGGTTTTAAAGAAAGATTACTCGTCCAGCGCCGCGCGCGCCATGCGCTCGCTCTTCCAGTACACATCATCGCCCCCGTCCATCCGGTTGAGCACGCGCGACAGCACGAACAGCAGGTCGCTCAGGCGGTTGAGGTACTGACGCGGCGCGTCCTTCAGCGGCTCGGCCTGCCCCAGCGCGACGACGGCGCGTTCGGCGCGGCGCGCGACGGTGCGGCAGACATGCGCCAGCGACGCCGCGCGCGAGCCCGCCGGCAGGATGAATTCGGCCAGGCGCGGGAGCTTGGCGTTATAGGTTTGCAGAGCGGTATCAAGCAGCGCGACGGCTTCCGGCTTGAGCAGTTCATAGCCAGGAATCGACAGCTCGCCGCCGAGGTTGAAGAGCTGGTGCTGCACTTCGACCAGCAGCTCGCGAACGTCCGCCGGCATGTCTTCGCACAGTAGCACGCCGATGGTCGAGTTCAGCTCATCGACATCGCCCATCGCATGCACCCGCAGGCTGTCCTTGGGAACCCGCGTGTTGTCGCCCAGGCCGGTGGTGCCGTTGTCGCCGGTGCGGGTTGCGATTTGGGAGAGTCGGTTGGCCATGGGGTGCGGATGCCTCGATGTGCGAAGTTGAGCACATTGATGGTAATGGATGGGATTGTCAAGGCGGTGTTCTGCCCTGCGGTGTCTCAGCTTGTGGCCCCAAGTAGCCGGTCAGCGGCGAGCACACGGGGCGGCTGTGCAGCGCAAGGATTCATTGATCGCAATTTCCTGCGGGGCTATAGTTGCGACCACATGAAATGTCGGGATATAAATCCGGCATCACCCAGCCGGGGCAGGATAGGCGACAAGGTTTTGGGGGTAAGCAAATGACTTTGATTTTGTTGGTATTTGGGGCAAGGCGAGTCTGCACGCGCCTAGCCGGCTGATGGACGATTCGTATTCGGGGGTGGAAGTCGGGTTTATCCAGTTGGATATTTTGGCCGCCGGGGATAGCCACCGGACAACATCACGTTAGCCCTCACGAGAGTGCCCCGTGCCTACTTGTCGAGTCTCCACCGCCTCAGCATTTGCCGTCCTGCTTGCCTTGGTTGTGGGTCGGGTGGGTTGGGCGCTGCTTCTCCTGCCCACGTCCTTGACTGAGTATCAGTTTCGCAACCGACTCTCAAGCATTGCTATCTCGCGGCAGCCACAGGTGTCTCTCGCCTCGCTTCTTTCATCGTCTGAGTGGGAACTCGCGTGCGAGAGCCACGGCTATGACGGTGATCTCCAGCTGAGGAAGTACAACCGCACGTATCCGCCCGCGGCGCCGCCTCAGGACGGCGTTTGGGGCCTCATCTTTATAGAGCCGGATGGCTCGTACACGTCAGTCGTTGGCTCGTGCAGTCGCGGCGGCGCTATGCTTAATGTGAGGGGCTGTGTATCCCGGACTACTACACTTGCATTGCAGGTTCACGGAAGCGCCTGTCCGGAGTATGTGAGCGATGAGGGCTAACAGGCCAATCGACGCGGACGTTCTCGCGGCGGGCGTTGCCCGCCTATGGCCTGCCGGTCATTTCCGATGTTAAGCCGACATCCGAACATGCGGGAAAAAATAATGAGCAAAGTATTCGTCAACATTGGACTTAGCCTCGATGGCTACATGGCGCCGGAAGGAATGACCATGGGCAAGCCTGAGTACAGGAACTGGGGCGCCAAGTGGGGGGGCGCTGATGGGCTGGCTCATCAATCAACAGTGTTTCCGCGACAACCTCAAGCTCGGGCCAGGGGGAGAAACCGGGTTCGGTCAATGACCTACTTCGCAGCACCACGGAGCGCATCGGTGCCAACGTCATGGGCAAGCGAATGTTCGACCAGGGCGAGGTCGCCTGGCCAGAGGAGGCTCCATTTCACACACCGGTATACGTTCTTACCCATGAGAAACGCGAACCCTGAGTGCGTCCCGGTGGGACGACCTTTCACTTCATCAATGACGGGCCGGAGCGTGCCCTGAAGCTGGCTCGGGACTCCGCAGGCAGCCGTGATATTCGTATCGCGGGTAGGGCGGATGTGATCCAGCAGTACCTGAATCTGGATGTCGTTGACGAGCTGGAAATCGCCTTGGCGCCCGTGTTGTTCGGCGGCGGGCGGCGTCTTTTCGAGAACCTGCGCGAGCCTGCGCCGCGGTTTCGCATTGACAGGGTTCTCGATGGTCCAGCCGCCACACACTTGCGCTATGTGCGTCAGTGAGGATGGCCGAATATCTCATTCAACCGGACCCGCTACGGCAGGGCACCTTGGCCCAGTTGCCTGTATCCGGTATATTTCGCCAATCGGGCCAAGGCGCCCTGCCTCCGCGGGCTGGTTAATTCGCACGTTAGAGCTCTTTTCATGTCATCAAAACAATTCGAAGTTGCGCTGTCGTTTGCTGGCGAGGATCGAGCGTATGTTGAACTGGTTGCCGACGAACTTCGAGACCGGGGTGTTACCATTTTTTATGATCGGTACCAAGAGTCCGATCTTTGGGGTAAGGACCTATATACGCATCTCGTTGATGTGTACATGACGCAAGCTCAGTACACCTTGATGTTCCTCTCCAAGCATTACTTGGCGAAAGTGTGGACAAACCATGAACGAAAGGCGGCGCAAGCTAGAGCGTTTGAGGCCGCAGGCGAATACATACTCCCGGCACGATTCGATGACACAGCGATCCCGGGCATCTTGCCAACGACGGCGTTCATTGACTTGCGGCGAAGGTCACCGCTAGAAGTCGCGTTGTTGGTTTGTGAAAAGCTGGGCCGCATTCAACCGGAAAAGAAGCTCAATGCAATTCCTTCACCCAAAAGTCCGGCGCTAAGTGGAGACGCGAGTTTTGATTATTCAAACCACGATGGGCACTTCCGAATCGGCGACGGCCTGTTGGAGTTCGAAACAAAATGGTCTAGCGCTGGAGGAAACTCCGTTCACTGTTACAACGACCCTCCGTCGATTCGTGGGCTTGCCTTGGCACCAGCAGCCACTTCTGTTGGGGAGATTGGCGACGCTTTATTGTTGGACTTCACATCCCGCACGCGCACTGCGAGCGTCAGTCAGTTCGTCGTCTTGCAGAACGTCAATGGCTTTTTTGCGGCCTTGCAAATTTCGAAAGTCGTGTACGAGCAGAGGCTGAGTTTTAGGTACTGGGTGCTTCCGGGCGGGGCACACGATTTTCTCGCCTTGAGAGGGAATGGTGATGGTCCGCTCTAAGAAGTTAGTCAAGGCGGACACTTTGGGGCCAGTGCAAATGCGCACCGCTTACCTCCGTTAAACAGCATGTATATGTGCACCACAAAACCTCGCTGACCGGCATGCAACTGTTGCCGATCCGACTCCCTCCCGGAGTGGACCTTCGGCGCGCCTTGGAAGACGCCGCGGCCGGGCAAACCTCGGAATCAGCCTTCGTCGTTGCTGGCATCGGCAGCCTGGTCGAAGCCAGTCTTCGCTACGCCGGCGATTCCAGGGAAAGCAAGCTTGGGGGGCCTCTTGAAATCCTGAGTCTGTCAGGAACTCTCAGTTCATCGGGTGCGCACCTGCACATGTCGGTTTCCGATGCGGCTGGTCGCGTCTTTGGCGGCCATATGGGCTATGGCAGCACAGTCAGAACCACAGCGGAAGTTCTCCTCGCACTGCTTGAGGAATGGTCGCTAACGCGAGAGCAAGATACCGCCACCGGGTTCAGGGAGCTGGTTGTCCGCCGTCGAGAGTAAACCCGGTATGCCGCGTGCTTCCCTGGCGTCGTAAACTGCGATTTCCCTCTAGGAGCCAGCCATGAACGCCCCCCTACCCGAACACCTGCTGCCCGAAATTCACCAGCGCGACACGCCGGCTGCGCTGATCGACGCGCTCAAGTCCCGCTTCGCCGACCGCTGCTCAACCGCGCTCGTGGTACGCGAGCAGCACGGCCGCGACGAGTCGTCATTCGCCGCGCCGCCGCCCGCCGCCGTGGTGTTCGCCGAAAGCACGGCTGACGTCGCCGATGCGGTCAAGCTCGCCAGCCAGTACAGCGTGCCGGTGATTCCGTTCGGCGTCGGCAGCTCGCTTGAAGGCCATCTGCTGGCGGTGCAGGGCGGCATCAGCATCGATATGAGCCGCATGAATAGCGTGCTGGCGATCCATGCCGATGACCTGACGGTGACAGTGCAGCCCGGCGTGACGCGCAAGCAGCTTAACGAGGAAGTCAAGAGCACGGGCCTGTTTTTCCCCATCGACCCCGGCGCCGACGCGACCCTCGGCGGCATGTGCGCGACGCGCGCCAGCGGCACCAACGCCGTGCGCTACGGCACCATGCGCGAGAACGTGCTGGCGCTCGAAGTCGTGACCGCCAGCGGCGAGGTCATCCGCACCGGCACCCGCGCCAAAAAATCATCGGCTGGCTACGATTTGACGCGCCTGATGGTCGGCAGCGAAGGCACGCTGGGCGTGATCACAGAAGTCACGCTCAGGCTGTATCCGCTGCCCGAGGCGATAACGGCTGCGATCTGCTCGTTCCCGAGCATCGAGGCCGCGGTTCGGACGACGATCGAGATCATCCAGCTGGGCGTGCCGATCGCCCGAGTCGAGCTGATCGACGCCAACACGGTGCGCATGGTCAACGCGCACAGCCGGCTGACCTTGCGCGAGGAGCCGATGCTGCTGATGGAGTTTCATGGCACGCCGAACAGCGTCAAGGAGCAGGCAGCGCTGGTGCAGGAACTGGCGGGCGGCCACGGTGGCAACGCGTTCGAGTGGGCCAGCACGCCCGAGGAGCGCACGCGCCTTTGGACGGCGCGGCACAACGCGTATTTCGCCGCGATCCAGAGCCGTCCCGGTTGCCGGGCGATTTCGACCGACACCTGCGTGCCGATTTCACGGCTGGCCGACTGCCTGCTGGAATCGGTCGCCGAGGCCGACGCCAGCGGCATTCCCTACTTCCTGGTCGGCCATGTCGGCGACGGCAATTTTCACTTCGGCTACCTCATCGACCCGGAGCAGCCGGCTGAACGCGACACGGCCGAGGCGTTGAACCACACCTTGGTGCACCGCGCGCTCAGCCTGGAGGGCACCTGCACTGGCGAGCACGGCGTCGGGCTGCACAAGATGGATTTTTTGCTGACCGAGGCCGGCGCCGGCGCGGTCGAGATGATGCGCGCCATCAAGCAGGCGCTGGACCCGAAGAACATCATGAATCCGGGGAAGATTTTTTCGCTGGCGGCCTGAGCGGACAAGGGCGAGCCCGGCCGCCGGATCGGATCAGCAGCGCCGGAAATTCACTTTCCGGCCGCCAGGGCGGTCGATGCGGCATCGCCCATCTTGAAAAAAGCGCTGGCTTCGCTGGTTTCCGGCAGCACATATACCACGGCGGGCTGCGAGCCGAAAACCGGTTTGATGAATTTGTCGTAGAACGCCGCCGGCACATTCACGCAGCCGTACGAGATGCGGTTGTCCGAGACGTCGGGCGTCGCAAGCCGCTCCAGCCGCCGCTCGGCCTTGTTGGCGGTGACGACCCGATGCATGGACACCGCGGCGTCGTAGTCGATCCAGACGATGTCTTTGCCCTGCAGGTTGATGCCCGGCTCGGTGACGAATCGGCCAGCCGGCGTGGTGCGCTCCTCGGGGCGAATCTCCGACATCTTGCGCTCGCCGATGCCGGGAACCGAGGCGTCGCCGATCGCAATCCCCAAAAGCACCGGCGATGACGCGAGCTTCGTTCCCTCGCGATCGAAAACATGCAGGGCGGCATTTTTTTTATCGATGACGGCAAAGGCCTGCGCCTTGTTGTCGTTTGAATTGCGTATCCAGTTGCTCACCTGCCGGGCGGTTTCGCTCATGGAAACTACCTCGGCGCTGGTGGATGGCGCCGCCGCCGGGGCCGGCAAAACCTTTGGCGCCGCGATACCCAGGCTTGGTATTGCAAGAACAAGCGCCGACATTGTCAAACAAGCACGAATTCCGCAAGCGCGTACCGATCGGCGTAGATGAATACCGCGCACTATTTTTGATTTAAGCATGTAGAGGGGACCCAGTTGAGTAATTTGAAATCATGGTACAGCATGGTCGTCAAATCGCAAATAAGGAAATTATGACGGCTTTTTCCTACGCAGATGCTGGGCGCGTTCCGAATCCGCCACAGAAAAAAGCTCTTATGGTGATGACAACTTGAAAATCAATTTATTCAAGCTAAGTTTTCAGATTTTGAAATTATTCCACCGATAGGGGTTATGTGATGAAGTCGTATATCAAACTGGTTCCCGCAGCGGCGATGGCGCTGGCAATCTTGAGCGCTGCCGCGCAAACCGCCACCACCGTTCCCAACACCGGTACGCCGCCGAGAGCAATCGGCGTCACGCCGCAAACAGCGGTCGAAGCTACTCAAAAAGCGATTCCCCGCAGCGACACCGGCACGGTTGTTCGCACCGCGCCGTCGGCGGCCAACCGAGCTCGCGCCGCCGTCGATGCGACCACCAGCAATGGCGCGGCCAACTCTGGCACGGGCGTGAGATCCGGAACCGACACTGGGTCGATGGCGGGAAGCCAGGCAGGGTCGATGTCAGGCAATGGCGCAAATTCGACGCCCGCAAGCAGCTCGGATACGATGGCGACCTCAAGTCGCCGTGGTTCCAGCAGGTCGCGCATGCGCGATAACGCTTCGATGGGCAGTGGCACGGGTGATCGTCCCATGAGAGCCATGCGCCGCGCCCGTGCAGATAGGAACTGAGAAGCACTCCCGATAATTTCCCGGCATTTTTTCGCGTTTTCAAACTTTATTTAATTGAACCAAGGAGCATTTCATGAGCACCACTACAACAACTTCCACCACGTCAAGCACTTCAGGCAGCAACATGGTGACTGGCTTGTTTCCCGATCGCGCAAGCGCCGAAGCCGCTTACAACGCGGCCCATGCGCGTGGTTATTCGAAGGACGATGTCAACTTGGTCATGACCGACGATACGCGCACGCGCCACTTCGCGGGCGAGAGCGTCGCAGGCCAGGAAACCGAGCTGGGCAGCAAAGCTGCCGAGGGCGCCGGCATTGGCGCCGGCATTGGCGGCACGATTGGCGCTGTGCTTGCCGGCATTGCCGCGATCGGCACCAGCCTGGCCCTGCCGGGCCTTGGCTTGGTCATCGCAGGTCCGCTTGCCGCCGCGGCCGCAGGTGCTGGCGCAGGGGCGGCCGGCGGTGGCCTGCTGGGCGCATTGATCGGATCAGGTATTCCCGAGGAGCGCGTCAAGCATTACGAAGAGGGAATTAAAAACGGCGGCATCCTGATGGGCATCAAGGCCAAGAACAATGAAGATGCCGCGCATTTTGAAAATCAGTGGAAGCAAAGTCGCGGTGAGCATGTCTATCGTTAACTAGGCCGAAGCTCGGCTCAGAGAAAATAGCCGAAAAACAGTGCAAAAAGGCGTCGTTTCGTTGGAAACGTCGCCTTTTTTTTGCCGTCGCCCTACAGCTTCAGGATGTGCGTTGCAAGCGCTCGATCAATCCGTCAAGTTCGTCCAGTGAAGAAAACCCGATGGCCAGCTCACCGGTCTGCCGCATCCGGCCACCGTCTTTTGACTGTTTTTTCAGGCGGACTTTTACTTGAGCCATTAACAGATCGGCGAGTTCTTCCTCGATTCGCCGGGTATCGCCCGACTTTTCCGGATTGACCTTGCTTGATTTTGACGAAGATTCCAGCCCAAGCTTTTTCACCAGGCTTTCCGCCTCGCGCACCGACAGCTTTTTGGCCGAAATCTGATTGGCGACGGTGATTTGCGTTGCCCGGTCGAGCGCCAGCAACGCCCGCGCATGGCCCATGTCCAGGTCGCCAGCCAGCAGCATGGCCTGCACCGGCTCGGCCAGATTCAACAGACGCAGAAGATTGGATGCGGCGCTGCGCGAACGCCCCACCGCTTGCGCCGCCAATTCATGGGTCAGGCCGAATTCCTTGACGAGGCGCTGCAGTCCCTGCGCTTCTTCCAAAGGATTGAGATCTTCGCGCTGGATGTTTTCTATCAACGCCATCGCCGCGGCCGACTCGTCGGGCACATCGCGAATCAGCACCGGCAGGCTGTCCAGGCCAGCTAGCTTTGCCGCTCGAAAGCGCCGCTCGCCGGCAATGATTTCATATTTGCCGCTATTGGCTCCGCTGTTCAGGCGCCGCACCAGGATCGGCTGCATCACGCCCTGCATCTTGATCGACTCGGCCAGCTCGTAGAGCGCGCCCTCGTCCATGCGGGTGCGCGGCTGGTACTGCCCCGGCATCAATTCAGTCAGGCGCAGCAAAGCCGGCATGCCCAGGCCACCGGCGGCGCCGGGTGACTGGGATTCATCGACCTTGGGACCGAGCAAAGCCTCAAGCCCGCGGCCCAGGCCTTTTTGTTTTTTGGCGACCATAAAAATTTATATTGTCTTTCTTCAGTTCAACCCGCGTCGGACGCGGAGACTTGCAATAACTCCAGCAGCCGGCCATGCGCCTCGGGCCAGTTGCCCAGGCCGCTTTCGGCATTCAGGTGGCCGCGCGCGCCTGCATCGATGAACTCGGCGCCCCAAGCCTCGGCAAATTCGCGACACCGCTCCGGCGCGCAGTAAGGATCGTCACTGCTGGCCAACAGCAGCGTCTTGAAGGGCAGTTTTTTCATGGGGATTGGCGACCAGCTCGGCAGCTGCGAGCGCATCGCCACCGGCTCGACATCGGGAGGCGCGACCAGAAGCGCCGCCTTGACTAGACGCGTGTGCCGCGAATGCGCAGCCCAGGCGGCCACATTCAAGCATCCCAGGCTGTGCGCGACCAGCACGGCCGGCTGATCGCATTGCAGCAAGACGTCTTCGAGCCGTGCAATCCAGTCGCCACGCAGCGGCCGAATCCAGTCATGCTGCTCGACTCGCCGGTAGCTGTGGGAACGCTCCCAACGGCTTTGCCAATGCCCGGCGCCACTGCCATGCCAGCCCGGAAGCGTCAGCACATTGGCGGGTTTCATGTAGTCGTTCAAGCGGTACTCGGTTTACTCAATGCGGCAAAAAATTTATTTGCTATGTTTTCAATAGCTAGATATTGAGCTGTCATAAGTGAAAAGCATTGTTTTTATGAAAAAATTACATTGTCTTGACGCGCTTGACCATTTCCTGGGCAAAAGCCGCGAAGGCCTGCGCGCCCTTTGACGCCGGATCGAAAACCACCCCGGGCAGGCCATAGCTGGGCGCCTCCGCCAGGCGCACATTGCGCGGAATGACCGTATCGAAGACTTTGTCGCCAAAATGGCTTTTCAATTGCTCGCTGACCTGCTGCTGCAAAGTAATGCGCGGGTCGAACATCACACGCAACAGGCCGATGATTTGCAACTCGCGGTTCAGGTTGGCATGTACCTGTTTGATGGTGTGGACCAAATCCGTCACGCCTTCCAGGGCAAAATATTCGCATTGCATTGGCACGATCACGCCGTGCGCGGCGCATAAGCCATTGAGCGTGAGCATCGAAAGCGATGGCGGGCAATCAATCAAGATGAAATCATAATCTTTGCTTACCTTGCCCAGCGCCTGCTTGAGGCGCTTTTCCCGCCGCTCCAACGCCACCAGATCGATTTCTGCGCCCGCCAGTTCACGGTTCGCCCCCAGGACGTCATAACCCGATTTTTCGCTGTGGACTTTGGCGTCGATAATCGACGCCGCCTCCAGCAACACGTCGTATACCGTCAACTCAAGCTTGCGCTTGTCAATGCCGGAGCCCATGGTGGCGTTGCCTTGTGGATCCAAATCGACCATCAGCACGCGCTGATCGATCTGCGACAGGCCGGCCGCCAGGTTGACTGTGGTAGTGGTCTTTCCAACTCCACCTTTCTGATTGGCGACGCAAAATATTTTAGCCATTAGGTGTTTATAGTCGGGGGGTTTTGGAAGGAATGCCATTGCGCGGAAGGCTCAGCAGACAGCGCCAATTTGCTTGACGGCCATGCGCTAAAAATATTGCTCATGGACATCTATCAAATCCAGCCGCTTAGTTTACGTCACCGGCCACTCGCTGGCCTTAGCCAGACAATACGGCGTTCGGCTTCGAGCCCCGGCACCGTCAATTGTTCCACGTGAAACATCTCGATCGCAGCGCTCAGTTCGGCCACTTCGCTTGCGGGCTGCCTGGCTTTCATCGCCAGCCAAACACCGTGCGGCGCTAGGGCGCCGATTGACAGGCGCGTGAAGTCCGCCAGCGACGCAAAAGCGCGCGCGCATACAACATCAAAAGGTTGCTTGACCTCTTCAACTCGCGTATGAAGCGCAATGAGGTTTGGCAGCTTGAGGACCAAAGCGACTTGCTTGATGAAAGCCGTTTTTTTGGCGACCGTATCGACACAAGTCACCGATATCGTTGGGCAGCAAATGGCGATCACCACGCCGGGCAAGCCGGCGCCTGACCCAACGTCGAGCAGTCGGCTCGATTGGCTCATACCAGCGGCAAGTAGATGCCGCGTGAGCGCAGGGACGATAGCAAGGCTGTCGAGCAAGTGATGTGTCAACATTTCTGCCGAGTCGCGCACCGCGGTTAGGTTATAGGTTCGGTTCCATTTCGTGATCATCGACTGGTAAGCCAGCAACTGGTCAAGCTGCTCGACATTCAAATCCAATTGGAGCGCCAGAAGTCCAGACTGCAATGCGCCGCGCATTGGTTTCGGTGCGATATCCATTAATTCTCTGTTGGCGCCGCGTCCTTGCGAGGCGCCAAATTTTTCCAAAGCTTCTTTTTAAGGTGAATCAGCAACAGCGATACCGTGGCTGGCGTTATCCCCTGGATTCGGGACGCCCTTCCCAACGTATCAGGGCGATGTTTGTCGAGCGTCTGGCGCGCCTCGAAACTCAAAGCCGGAATCTGCAAATAGTCCAGGTCGTGCGGCAGCTTAAGGTTTTCATAATGCGAGGCGCGTTCAACCTCCAATTTTTGCAGGTCAATATAGCCTGAATATTTGGCGGTTATTTCAAGCTGTTCGATCACGCTTCTCGCTAGATCCGCTGGCAGGGCATTTTCGTGATGTGTTTCACGTGAAACATCATGAACTTCGGTTGGAATTTGCGAATTGGCGTATTCGCCGTTGTTGATTGACATAAGCCCGGCATAGGTCACATCCGGTCGCCGCAGCAAATCGGCTAGGTTATATTCGCGCTCGATGGCCTTGCCCAGAACACGTTGCGCTTCCGCCGGTGCAAGATTGGCCGGATTAATCCAAAGCGAGCGCAGGCGCTGTGTTTCACGTGAAACAATATCGCGCTTTCGATTGAAGGCATCCCAACGGACGTCATCGATCAATCCCAATTCACGCGCTTTCTCGGTCAATCGCATGTCGGCGTTGTCTTCACGCAGCATCAGCCTGAACTCCGCTCGGCTCGTAAACATGCGATAAGGCTCGCTGACGCCTTTGGCGATCAAGTCATCGACCAGCACGCCCAGATAGGCCTCGTCGCGCCCGGGCAGCCAGGCCGCCTTGCCCTGGCATTGCAACGCGGCATTGATGCCTGCGAACAGGCCCTGCGCGGCGGCCTCTTCATAGCCTGTGGTGCCGTTGATCTGCCCGGCGAAAAAAAGCCCCGCGACGGCGCGGGTTTCAAAGCTGGTTTTCAGCGAGCGAGGGTCGAAGTAGTCGTATTCGATTGCGTAGCCGGGCCGCAAAATATGCGCGTTTTCCATTCCCGCTATCGATCGGACCAGATCGTATTGAATGTCGAACGGCAGGCTGGTCGAAATACCGTTTGGGTAAATCTCGTGCGTGCTCAAGCCTTCGGGCTCCAGAAAAATCTGGTGACTGTCCTTGCCGGCGAAGCGGTTGATTTTGTCTTCGACGCTCGGGCAGTAGCGCGGCCCCACGCCGTCGATCTTGCCGGTGTACATCGGGCTGCGGTCGAAGCCGGAGCGGATGATGTCGTGCGTGCGCTCGTTGGTGTGGGTGATCCAGCATGGCAGCTGCTGCGGGTGGGCAACGGCCGCGCCCATGAAGCTGAAGACCGGCACCGGCCCTTCGGCGCCGCCCGGCATGCCATCTCCGGGCTGGACGGCGCATTTGCTGAAATCGATCGAGCGGCCGTCGATACGCGGAGGCGTGCCGGTTTTCAGCCGCCCTTGCGGCAGCTTGAGCTCTTTGAGCCGCGCCGACAGCGACACCGCCGGCGGGTCGCCGGCTCGGCCAGCGGCGTAATTGCTCAGGCCGACGTGAATTTTTCCGTCGAGAAAAGTGCCCGCCGTCAGCACCACGGTGCGCGAGCGAAAGCGGATGCCGACCTGCGTCACCGCGCCGACGACCCGGTCGCCCTCGACCAGCAAATCATCGACCGCCTGCTGGAACAGCCACAGATTGGGCTGGTTCTCGATCATCCGGCGAATCGCCGCCTTGTACAAAATCCGGTCGGCCTGTGCCCGCGTCGCGCGCACCGCCGGGCCTTTGCTTGAGTTCAGGATGCGAAACTGGATGCCGGCCTCGTCGGTCGCCAGCGCCATCGCGCCGCCCATCGCATCGACCTCTTTCACCAGATGGCCCTTGCCGATGCCGCCGATCGACGGGTTGCAGCTCATCTGGCCAAGGGTTTCGATGTTATGCGTCAGCAGGAGCGTCCTAGACCCCATGCGGGCAGCGGCGAGCGCGGCCTCAGTGCCGGCATGCCCCCCACCGACGACGATGACGTCGAATTCTTTCGGATAATTCATATTCAAGCTTCCACCAGTTCCGTTTTCAGCCCGGCCGCCTGCGCGGCCAAGGCCTGTTTGCGATCGGCGGTGACAAACAGGTCCACCCGGGCCGCCTGCGCCGTTCCAATATGCAACGCGTCCATGGCGCGCAGTCGGCCATGCGCCATCGCGGCGATGGCCAGCACTTCGATTTCCCGGCTGACGGGCCAGACCTCGAAATCGACAAAATCCCGCGCCACCTCGCCCATCGCATAGCCGTACTGTCCGCTGTCGATCGACTTATCGTGAACCTCGCGGCTCAGGCTGGACGCGATTTCAATCTTGCAATGGGCGGCGAGCACTACCGCGTCGGCCGACTTCAACAAGTTTTCGACCAGGTCGCGGCCGCCCTCGCGCTTGTAACGCTTGGCGATGGCTGAAGAATCAAAAAGCAACTTCATATTAGTAGCTTGCACTTTCACGCTCTTCGATGATGAGCTGCGCTAGGCTCTTGCCATCGGTCCGCGCATAGTCGAGCGGTTCGATGGGCCGCTTCCAGCTTGGAATTTTCTCGGCTTCAGACGGCTTGGCTGGCACCAGCTCGGCGACAGGCTTTCCATGCCGAAGAATGCGAACGGTTTCGCCGCGCTCGACCCGGTCGATCATTGCCGACGCGTTGGCGCGAAATTCACTCAAGGGAATCGTGTGCATTTTGTACAAGTAAGAATATTTTGTACATTTTAGCCGATTCGGCGGCAGTCAGGTGCTGCTTGCCGTGCCATACTGTTTCTCTCTCTAGGCGGGCGCTGGTCAGGCATCGTCAAGCCGGCCATGCCGCAAAGCATTTATTTTTAACTCCAGGAGAAATTCATGACCCGTGAAGTTGTCGTTGTCAGCGGTGTACGCACCGCCATTGGAACCTTTGGCGGCAGCTTGAAGGACACGCCGCCGACCGAGCTCGCGGCGCTGGTGGTGCGCGAGTCGCTGGCGCGCGCCGGCGTGCTGGGCAAGGACGTCGGCCACGTGGTGTTCGGCCATGTTGTGAATACGGAGCCGAAAGACATGTATTTGTCGCGAGTGGCCGCCATCAACGGTGGGTGCGGCGAAGGCACGCCGGCGTTCAACGTCAACCGGCTGTGCGGCTCGGGGCTGCAGGCGATCATTTCGGCGAGCCAGTCGATTTTGCTCGGCGACAGCGATGTCGCCATCGGCGGCGGCGCCGAGAACATGAGCCGCGGCCCGTATGCCAGCCTGAACATGCGCTGGGGCGCACGCATGGCCGACACGAAAATGATCGACATGGTCGTCGGCGCGCTGCACGACCCGTTCCACGCCATCCACATGGGCGTGACGGCCGAGAACATCGCCGCCAAATGGGGCATCAGCCGCGAAGAGCAGGATGCGCTGGCAGCGCTCAGCCACAACCGCGCGCAAAAAGCGGTCGAGGCCGGCTACTTCAAGGAGCAGATCGTCCCGGTGATGCTGAAAACCCGCAAGGGCGAGACCGCCTACGACACCGACGAGCATTTCCGCCCCAACTGCTCCGCCGCCGACATGGCCAAGCTCAAGCCGGTGTTTCTCAAGGAAAACGGCACCGTCACCGCCGGCAATGCGTCGGGCGTCAACGACGGCGCCGCCGCCGTGGTGCTGATGGAGGCAAGCGTTGCGAAGGCGCGCGGCCTCAAGCCCCTGGCCCGCCTGGTCGCCTATGCGCACGCCGGCGTCGATCCGAAATACATGGGCATCGGCCCGGTCCCGGCGACGCAGGCGGCGCTGAAAAAAGCCGGTTTGACGGTGAACGACCTGGATGTGATCGAAGCCAACGAAGCGTTTGCCGCGCAAGCCTGCGCCGTGACCCGGGACCTGGGGCTCGACCCGGCCAAGGTCAACCCCAACGGTTCGGGCATTTCGCTCGGCCACCCGATCGGCGCGACCGGGGCCGTAATCACCGTCAAGGCGCTGCACGAGCTGCGGCGCATCCAGGGCCGGTATGCGCTGGTGACGATGTGCATCGGCGGCGGCCAGGGCATTGCGGCGATTTTCGAGCGGGTCTGATCTGCCGAACTTCTGGACTGCTATTTTATCGGTAGCAAACTTTGCTGTAATCGATTGTGCCGCAGGCCAATTGACATCTCTGACTCTTGATCCCTCGGGCGGTTCGGATGGCAATCAAGCCATCGAGCAAAAGGGGTGAAAACAGTGGCGAACCAAAAAAACGTGTTGTGTGCAGCGTCATGATTACAACCATAGTTGTCAACTACAAATCACACCCACTTGCAATCCTGGCGGTCCAAAGTGTAATTGCCGACCTGCCAAGTGGCCAAATTATCGTCGTTGACAATAGCGAAGACGCCCATGAAGCGATGGCGCTCAGAGCGGGGCTGCCAGAAGGAGTGGAATTACATGTTTCCCAGCAAAATATGGGCTTTGGACGCGCATGCAATTTTGCTTTGGAAAAGCAAAGCATGAATGGATATTTTTGCTCAACCCAGATGCCTCCGTGATTCCAGGATGCCTGGGCAAATTACACGCATTTTTAATATCAACACCCACTGCCGGGGCGGTTTCCCCGCTGAGTTATTGGGATCGAGCGTGCACTTGGTGTCTGCCGCCCGGACAAATGCCTTCTCCGGCAATGGATTTCGCCCTCGACCTGGCGACGCGTTTCCCTGGTCTTGGCGTGGCAAGCAGCATTGGGTTTCGCGCCTGGGCTCTCAAACGGTTAAGAAGCAGTACTGCCGAAAAGCTGAAGATGCTATAGGGGGTCACATGCTTTTGCGCAAAAGCGCAATTACCGCCGCGGGTGGGTTATTTGACGATAATATTTTCATGTATTTTGAAGATACCGATCTTTGTCGGCGACTTAAAAATGCAGGTTATGGCTTGTATCTCTTGCCGACCGCCAGAGCTATTCACTCCTGGCAATGTCAGCCTGAAAAAGCGCACCTTAGTGAAGCGTCTCATCGCTATTACCTGAATAAACACTTTCCCAGTAGTCGATGGAATGTCGCCCAAAGCTTTTTGAAGCGCCATCTCCAACCGCGACTTCCGTCAAGCGTTGACCTGGGGGTGCTAAATGAACCTCCCAATCTACCGGTTCCTCAAGGATGGCAATCGGGTTGGATATTGGAAGGCAGCGCGCAGCCGCTTATGGTTCCTGCCGCTTATTTGGCTGGAGTTGGCCCAGTCGCGACGTTCTCCGCCGAGGTGTGGTCCTTGCTGGGCAAGGGAAACTATTGGATTCAACTTTCGCCAGCTAGAAATTACCTACTGCCCAAAGAAATCCAGCGCTTCATGTTTCGTATCTCATCAATGAACAGCGTTGTTTAGCGGGCAGCCTTGCACGCGCAACGCTGGTGGCCGACGCCGCGCCGCCCGTCAAAGCAGTTTCATCCTGCGCGCCGCGTCGCGCAGCTCGCCGCGAAAATCCGGATGCGCGATGCCGATCAGCGCCGCGCAGCGCTGGTGCGCGCTCTTGCCGCGCAACTGCGCCACGCCGAATTCGGTCACCACGTAGTTGATGTCGTTTTTGCCGGTGCTGACATGCGTGCCGGGCGAGAGCACCGGAGCGATGCGCGAAACGGTGCCGTCTTTCGCCGTCGAGGGCAGCACGATGAAGGCCTTGCCGCCCCGCGAGCGATTTGCCGCGCGGACAAAATCGGTCTGCCCGCCGGTGCCCGAATAAGGGAAAAAGCCCAGGCTTTCCGAGCCGCACTGGCCGAGAAAATCGATCTGCAGCGTCGCGTTGATGGCGTGCAGGTTGTCGTTCTGCCCGGCCAAGTAGGGGTCGTTGGTGACATCGACCGGGTGCATTTCCAGCGCCGGGTTGCGGTGCAAAAACTGGTACAGCTTTTTCGAGCCGAGCGCAAAGGTCGCGACGATCTTGCCGGGGTGGTGGTTTTTCCGCCGGTTGGTGACGGCGCCGGCTTCGACCAGCGTCATGATGCCGTCGCCGATCATTTCGGTGTGCACGCCCAGGTCGCGCTTGTGAATCAGCTGCATCACCACCGCGTCGGGAATGCCGCCGTAGCCGATCTGCAGCGTCGCGCCGTCGGGAATCATGTCGGCGACGAACTTGCCGATCGCTTCTTGCACCGGACCGATCTTCGGCAGCCCGACTTCGAGCAGCGCCGCGCCGCTTTCGACCAGCGCCGCCACCTGCGAAATATGCACATGGCACGCGCCATTGGCGAAAGGCACGTTCGGGTTGACTTCGAGCACCACGGCGCGGGCGTTGCGCACTGCCGCCATGGTGTAGTCGGCGCCAAGCGAGAGCGAGAAAAAGCCGTGTTCGTCCATCGGCGACGCCATCGAAAACACCACTTCCGACGCGATCAACCCGCGGTCGATCAGGCCGGGAAGCTCGGAAAAATACGCTGGAATGAAGTCGATCCAGCCTTCTTTGCCGCCGGGCCGCGAGACGCCGCTGAAAAAATACGCGGTGTGGCGCACATGCGCCGCCGTTTCGGCATCGAAATAGCCGAACGGGCGCATCGGCAAAATCTGCACCACCTGCACGCCCTGGAAATCGCGCCGGGCTTCGGACAGCGCCGCCAGCAGGGCCGGCGGCTCGCCGACGGCGGTCGGCACGACAATCGTGTCGCCATTGCGGACCAGGCGGACCGCGTCCAGCGCGGATATGCGTTTTTGTGCGTACAGGGCTTGAAAAGACATGGCGGCCTTCGGCTGGGCTGGGTTGGAACATACCGATGGTCGCATAACGGCAGACCAGTCGGCATGCGCATCTGGCTGAATACGCGGGACGCGGCAGGCCGCTGCGCGGCTCAATAGCGACGCGGGCGCCGCTTCGCTGGCCTTGTCGCCGCTTGCCACCGAGGCGCGTGGCGGATCAGCCCTGAATCACGCCGCAGCCCTAAATGGGTCGGATTTCGATCTCCGACGGCACCGGCATCGGGTTCGGGCAGCGCTTGACCCACGCAATCGCCTCTTCGATGGATGGCAGCTCCCAGAACCAATAGCCGGCTACCAGATCGCCCGTGAACGGCCCGTCAACGACAGTGCGCGACTGGCCGTCGAAGCGCACCCGCTTTCCCTCGCGGCTGGGGCGCAGGCCGTCGCAGTCCTTCATCACGCCGGCCTTTTTGAGCTCTTCGTTAAAGACCTCCATCGCGGCCATCTGATCCTTCATCTGCGAGTCGCTCATTGCCGCCAAACGAGCCTCGACATCGGGATTGGATTTGACCAAAATCATGAACTTCATGTTCAGCTCCTCGGTTGATGTCGCACGAATTTACAACGGCGTGAACTGATTGTCCACCCAGGCAATTGCCACTTTCTGCCGCACCCGCCTGCGGCGCCGAGCTGTCCAACTGCAAGTCAGGCCGCCAGAAAGCGGCAAGAAACGGCCTGGCAAGTCAGCCGCGTGGCGGACTATAGTGGGCGCATCCCAACCCCTGCAAGAGACTTTCAATGAACCCTGCACACACACGCCGCAACGCGCTCGGTCGCGGGCTGAAAAGCGCTGGCGCTCTGGCGGCGGCGACGCTATTTCCGGCACTGCTGTCAAGCGTGCGGGCGCAGACCGCCTGGCCGAGCAAGCCAATCCGCCTGATCGTGCCGTTCGCGCCCGGCGGCAGCTCGGAAATCGTCGCCCGCTCGGCCGCCAGTGAACTCGGCAAAACCCTAGGCCAGCCGGTGTTCGTCGAAAACAAGCCCGGTGCCGCGGGCAATATCGCGATGCAGGAATGCGCCGCCAGCACCGACGGCCATACCCTCATCCTCGGGCACATCGGCACCTTCGCCGTCAATCCGTTTATCTTCGACAAGCTGCCGTTCGACACGAACCGCGATTTCAAAGCGATCTCGCTGCTGGCCAAGGTGCCGAGCCTGTACGTGGTGAATGCCGACGTGCCGGCGAAAAATCTGAAGGAGTTCATCGCCCTGGCCAGGGCGAAGCCGGGCCGGCTGAACTACGGCTCGGCCGGAAACGGCAGCGCCGGCCACCTGGCGTTCGAGTATTTGAAAATGGTCTCGGATATTTTCGTGCTGCATGTGCCGTACCGCGGCACCGGGCCGCAGCTGACCGACCTGCTCGCCGGCCGGCTCGATGCCGCCAGCGTCGGCGCGCCGGCGATTCTGGCGCACATCAAGTCGGGCAGGCTGCGCTGCATCGCCACCGGCACGAAAGAGCGGCTGCCGCAGCTGCCCGACGTGCCGACGGTCGCCGAGAGCGGCTACCCCGGCTTCGAGATGACGCAGTGGTACGGCCTGAACGCGCCGGCTGGCATGCCGCAGGCGGCAATCGACAAGCTTGCCGACGCCACCAGCCGCGCCATGCACAACCCGCTTGCGACCGAGCGGCTACGCGGCGACACCGCCCAGCCGGTGGGCGACACGCCGGCGCAGTATGCCGCCTTTATCCGGGCCGAGCAGGCGCGCTGGAAGCAGGTGGTGGCGCGGGCGAAGATCAGGGCGGAATGAAGTATTTCTTCTCGTTCCATGGGAAGAAGCAAAAATCTGATAAAAAAGGGCTTTTTCGCTCGCTGGTAAAAGAAAATTAGCTATTATTTTAGTAGCATATGCCGCCCGCAGCCCCGCATGTCGGACTCAAGCGACCGACTCGCTTTTGTGCGTCGCTTGTACTAACATGGCATACATTACTTCAAGGGAAATGCCATGACCACCGCCACCCGCTCCGCTCGCCTTGGATTAAGGGCGACGCCTCAGCAGGAAACCGTGCTGCGCCGCGCGGCCGAGCTGTCCAACAAATCGATGACGGACTTCATCCTCGACAGCGCGTGTCGGGCTGCGGAGCAAACCTTGCTCGATCAGAGGCTGTTTTTGCTGGCCAATAGTCGATCGCAGGCATTGCTAGCGCTGCTGGACCGGTCAGCGCAGGGCAACCCTGGCTTGGAGGATTTGTTCTCCCGGCGCGCACCCTGGAACGCGTGATAGCGTTGGGTGCGCCGCAATCATTGGATGGCAGCCATCGGCTCGACGCGTTCGATTGCGGCAAGCCTGCGCTCAACGACTGGTTGAAAGGGCATGCGCGGCAGGCGCAGGCCAGCGGTTCGGCCAACACCTATGTGGTCGCTGAAAACGTGCGCGTCGCCGGCTACTTCAGTTTGACGGTGGGGCAGATCGATACGCTCGAGGCGCCCGACCGTGTGCGCAAAGGCATGGGCGCCTACCCGATACCGGTCGTCATCCTGGCCAGGCTCGCCGTGTCGTTGTCGGACCAGGGGCGCGGTATCGGAATTGGCATGCTCCAGGAGGCGATTAGGCGCACGCTGGTCGTCGCCGAGGAGGCCGGCGTTCGGGCCATGCTGACGCATCCCATTGACGATGACGCCGCACGGTTCTATCTGCGGTTTGGCTTCGCGCCTTCACCTGTGCGCGAACAGCAGTTGCTCTTGCTTCTCAAGGACGCGCGCCGGTTGCTATCGATCCCTGTCGCTCAGGCGGTTGGGGCGCTGCCAAGGGGACAGAGCCGAAGCAAGAAATAAGGCGACTCGAAGATGGCTAAGGCCAGCGGGCGTTGCTGGCTAGAGTTCTAAGACCAGCCGGCCGCCTTCGGCGCGTGAGCAGCAGGTCATCATCCTGGTGTGGGTCTGGCGCTCGGCGCGCGTCAGCACCACGTCGCGGTGATCGACGCTGCCGGCGAGCACGCGCACCTCGCACGAGCCGCACAACCCTTCCTCGCAATCGCTTTGCACGTCGATATTCGCCGCCCGCAGCGCCGACAGCAGCGTCTGGTCCGCCGCGACGCTCAAGGTGACGCCAGAATCTTTTAGCTCAACCTCGAAAGCATGCTCTTTCGCCGGGTCAAGCGTGCCGGCTGCCCTAACGAAGTGCTCGGTGCGCAGTGCACCCTCAGGCCACGCGGCGCAGCAGCTTTGCAGCGCCTCAAGCATTCGCACCGGGCCGCAGGCGTAAATCTGCGTGCCGGGCTGCGGCTGGGCAAGCAGCGCCCGCAGGTCGTTGTGAGCGCCTTCGTCGGACGCATACACGCGCAGCCGCTCGCCGTGCAGCGCGGCAAGCTCGTCAATGAAGGCCATGGTGCGCCGGCTGCGGCCGCTGTAGTGCAGCTCGTACTCCATGCCTAGCGATTTGGCCCGGCGCGCCATCGCACTGACAGGCGTGATACCGATGCCGCCAGCAATTAAAATGACTTTCGACACCGACTCGTCCATGCGGAAGTGGTTGCGCGGCCCGCGGATTTTCAGCTGGCCGCCGGCGCGGACATTCGCATGTATCCAGGCCGAGCCGCCGCGCCCCGCGTCCTCGCGCAGCACGGCGATTTCGAGCGCACCCGCGTCCGCCGGGTCGCCGCAGAGCGAATACTGGCGCGACAATTCGGGCCCGCCGCACTCGACGTCGATATGCGCGCCGGGCGTCCAGCGCGGCAACGCGCCGCCGCCCTGCGTGACCAGCCGCAGCCGGGCGATACCATCGGCCACTGGCGTGACGCTTTCCACCACCACTGGCCGCGTGATGGTGTGGCGCGACGGCTCGCCGATGCGCACCGGCGCCTGCTCGTCCAGCAGCGCAGGATTGCGGCGCTCGGGGTTTTGCGCCGGGTCCCACTCGACCCACAGGTGCTCGGGGCCGCGAAACGAGGTGTTCGGCACATAGCCGAAGCTTTGCGCCGAGAGCTTCATATGCGGAATGCGCTTCGTGAACTCCTGCAGAAAGATCTGCATCTCCATGCGCGCCAGGTTTTTTCCCATGCACTGGTGCGAGCCGTAGCCGAAAGTGAGGTGGTCGCTGGCGTTGTCGCGCCGGATGTCGAACAGGTCGGCGTCGGAAAAATGGCGCTCGTCATGGTTCGCCGACGACGTGACGATCAGCAGTTTGGCGCCCGCTGGAATATCGATGCCGTCGATTTGCACAGCCTTCGTCGCCAGGCGCCGCCAGGCTGCGACCGAGCCGTTGTGCCGCAGGCATTCATCGACCGCGTTGGGAATCAGGCCCGGGTCGTCGCAGAGCTCGCGCCAGACGCGCGGATGCTCAAGCAGCAGCTTCATCGCATTCGCCGTCGCGTTGGCGGTGGTTTCGTGCGCCGCGACAATGCCGGCCATCATCATCGAATGCAGATAAGAGTCGGTGACAACTTCGGGATGCTCGGCTTGCTTGCGGATGCCGTACTGCATCCAGCCGGGCGCATCCGGCTCCTGCCGCATTTTTTCAAGCACCTGGCCGGCGAAGTGCCAGAAATTGCCGACCGCGTGCGCGACTTCGACCTGTTCTTCGGGTTTGGGCTTGCCCCAGGTGTTGACGGTGTGCGCGATCGAGTATTTGCGCAGCGTGTCCATGTCCTCCTCGGGAACGCCGAGGAAATGCAGCGCGACCGTCAGCGGAACCTCCCACAGCATCTGATCGACCAGGTCGGCCCTGCCGTCGTCGATGAAGCGGCCGACGTACTGGCGTGCCAGCTGCCGCACCATCGGCTCGTGCTGCTTGAGCGCTTCGGGCGTGAACGGGTCCATCAGCACGCGCCGGCGCGGCATGTGCTCGGGCTCGTCCTCGTTGACCAGCGTGCGATTCAGCGCGAAGCCGTACGACGCCAGCACGGCGTTGGCCTCGTCGCCCGTCGGCGTGATTTTTTCCAGCGCGATCGACGGGCTGAAGGTCAGGTTGTCGCGAAAGATCGCCTTGATGCTGTCGTAGCGCGTCACGACCCAGTAGCCGAGCGTAGGGTTGTAGAACACCGGCTCCTGTTCGCGCGCCCAGCGCACGTATTCCGGCGGGTCCTGCTGGTAGGCGTCGGCGAAAGGATCGAAATCGGCGGCACGCCGGCTCACCGGGCAGCCATTCGGCGCGAGTTGCCCAGCCTGCATGACAGGACAGGCTGCGCCTTGGAATTGGGCGATGGACATAAAAAACTCCCGGGTTAAATCGCCGCGGCCGGCGCGACGGTGCCGACGCATTCGCCCAGCCCGATGCGCACCGCGCCTTCGCGCTCGCACCAGCCGCGCAGGATCAAGGTGTCACCGTCGGCCAGAAAGCTGCGGCTTTCGCCATTGGGCAGCGTGATCGGGTGCTTGCCGCCCATCGTCAGCTCAAGCATCGAGCCGGCCTGCTCGGGCGCGGCGCCCGACAGCGTTCCCGAGCCGAGCAGGTCGCCGGGCTGCAGGTTGCAGCCGTTGACGGTGTGGTGCGTGAGCAGCTGCGCCGGCGTCCAGTAAGCGGCTTGCCGCGCGTTGCCTTGCGTCAGGCGCACCGGGCCAACGCCTGCAGCCCGCATGGTGGCGCTCTGCAGCCAGACTTCAAGCGTGATGTCGAGCGCGCCGCTTTCGCGGTTGCCCGGCGCATCGAGGTAGGGCAGCGGCTGCGGGTCGCCGGCGGGGCGCGGCAAGGGCGCTGCGCGAAACGGCGCCAGCGCTTCCATCGTCACGATCCAGGGCGACACCGTGGTGGCGAAGTTCTTCGACAGGAACGGCCCGAGCGGCTGGTATTCCCACGCTTGGATGTCGCGCGCCGACCAGTCGTTAAGCAAGGTGACGCCGAACAGGTGCTGCTCGGCGTCGCCAATCGGGATGCGCTCGCCGAGCGCGTTGCCCGCGGCGGCGAAAAAACCGAGTTCGATCTCGTAGTCGAGCCGCTGCGTCGCGCCGAGCACCGGCGCGTCGGCGGCGCCTTTCAGCTGGCCGAGCGGCCGCGCAAAGCGCTGGCCGCTGACGCCGATCGAAGAAGCGCGGCCGTGGTAGCCGATCGGCACCCATTTGTAGTTCGGCAGCAGCGGGTTGTCGGGGCGAAACAGCGTGCCGACGCGGGTGGCGTGGTGTATGCCGACATAAAAATCGGTGTAGTCGCCGATGCGGCACGGCAGCGCCATTTCGACCGCGGCTTGTCCGAACAAAGCGCTTTTCCAGGCGGCTTGCTGGCCACTGCCCTCGGCCAGTCCGGCGGAGATCGCGGCGCGCAAAGCCTGGCGGTCGGTCGGGCTTGCGGCCATCAGCGCGTTCATGTCGTCGGTGGCGACAACAAGGCCGGTGGCGCGCAGATCCAGCACCTGGTCGCCGATTGCGACGCCGATGCGCAAGCCGCGCTCGCCCGGTTTGCGAAAACGCCCGAACGGCAGGTTCTGGATCGGAAAATCGCAGCCGGCTTGGTTGGCCGAGGCGACCCAGCTGCGCAGCGCCGGGTCGTGGGTTTCGTTAAGAAGCTTCATGGCTTGAATTGATCCTTGAGGCCGGCCCAACAGTCGGCGTAATCGGTGTCGAGCGCCGGGCTTTGCAGCGCCCATGCGGTGGGAATAAAGCGGTAGCGGCTCTCGAACATAAAGGCCAGCGTGTGGTCGAGCTTTTGCGGCGCCAGCTCGGCGTGCGTCGCCTTGTCGAAGGCCTGCTCATCGGGGCCATGCGGCACCATCGAGTTGTGCAGCGACGCGCCGCCGGGCTTGAAGCCGCCGGGCTTGGCGTCGTACTCGCCATACACGAGGCCCATGAATTCGCTCATGAAATTGCGGTGGAACCAGGGCGGGCGGAAAGTGCCCTCCATCACCAGCCAGCGCGGCGGGAAAATCACGAAGTCGCAGTTCGCAGTGCCTGGCGTGTCCGAAGGCGACGTCAGTACGGTAAAAATCGACGGGTCGGGGTGGTCGAAACTGATCGAGCCGATGGCCATGAAGTTCGCGGTGTCGTACTTCACCGGCGCCAGGCTGCCGTGCCAGGCGACGACGTTGAAAGGCGAGTGCGCCATCGCCCCGCGCCAGAAATGGCCGCCTGACTTTTTGATGATTTCGTACGCACCGGGGCCGCCCTCGAATGCGGCGACAGGCGCCAGAAAATCGCGCGAATTCGCCAGGCCGTTCGAGCCGATCGGCCCGAGCTCGGGTAGCCGGAACTGCGCGCCGTAGTTCT
>CAXSGT010000002.1:0-55640 GCA_964236835.1 uncultured Polaromonas sp. | reverse complement strand
AGCTACAGCAGTCCGGCCTGCGTCATCAGGTCGCTGACTTTTTTGCTGTTCAGCCTGGACAGATCGACCTTGGGCGCCTGCAGCTCGGCCAGGGGTACCAGCTTCGGGTTGGACGCGGCGCCGGCGCCGACGGCATATTCGTAGGAAGCGCCGCTTCTGAGCACTTCCTGGCCGGCCTTGGCGGTCAGCCATTGCACGAACGCCTGCGCTTCGGGCTTGTGTTTGCTCGACGCCAGCACGCCGGCGCCCGAGACGCTGACGAACGCGCCGGGGTCCTGGTTGCGAAAGTAGTGCGCCTCGGTATTGCGGCTGTTCTCGCCCGTTCGGGCCTGGTCGCCGACGCGGTAGTAGTGGTAGATCACGCCGCCGTCGACTTCCCCAGCGTTGACCGCCTTGAGCACGACGCCGTTGCCTTTGTAGAGCACCGCGTTGATCTTCATGGCCTTGAGCCATGCCAGCGTGGCGGCCTCACCCTTGAGCTCCAGCAGCGCGCTGACGATGGCCTGGAAATCGGCGCCGGCGGGCGACGCGGCCCAACGGCCCTTCCAGCCGGGCGACGCCAGGTCCATCAGCGACTTCGGCAGCTGCGCGGGCGTCAGCTTCGCCTTGTTATAGACGAACAAGGTGCTGCGGGCGGCGATGCCGACCCAGCGGCCATGCTCGGGGCGAAAATTCTCCGGCACCTGGGCCAGGGTTGCGGGATTGAGCGGCGCAAACAGCCCAGCCGCGTCCACCAGCGCCATCGCAGGCGAATTCTCCGTCAGAAAAACGTCTGCGGGCGAAGCCGCTCCTTCCTGAACGATCTGATTGCCCAGTTCGGTGTCGCCGCCGTTGCGCAGGGTGACCTTGACGCCGGTGTCGCGGGTGAACGCTTCGGCCCAGGCCTTGCTCAGGCTGGCATGCTGGGCGTTGTAAACCACGATGCCTTCGGCGCTGGGCGCCACCGCGGGCGATGGCTGGGCATTGGATACCCGCGGAGAAGCGACCAAAGCGAGTCCCAGAGCGCCGAAAAGCGCCAAGGGCGCCAGAAAGCGAAACGACAATTTCATGAAAAACCTCTTTGAATGATCCAGTCTGTCTAAAAAAACCTATAGCGACTGAACTTGCCAACAAAGCGCAGCTATCGCTCAGTAATGCAAATACGAATTATTTTCATCTGCATTTTAGGGCAATCGCCATGCCGCATGGCGGGCAAAGCGAAATTAATGCTTTATCGGCCCGTCATCCAACTGTCAGCCTTCACCGACACGAACGTCCGCATGCCACTGATAAAGGAACTTGCGCATGACCGATAAAGTCCATTTTTCATACTTTTTACGGAGTTTTGCATGGACAACAATATCAGCGATCAACAAAAACTGTGGGACATGATCAAGGACATCAAATTTGGCATGTTCACCCATCGGCATGCCAACGGCCGCCTACACAGCATGCCGCTGACGACCCAGAACAGGAGCCTGGATGAAGCGTCAACGCTCTACTTCTTTGTCTCGCGCAAAAGCGAGACGGCGCAGCACATCGCCCAGGACATCCATGTCAACGTGAGCTACACCGATCCATCGAAAGACCGTTATGTTTCCGTGTCCGGCGAGGCTTTGATCGTTGAGGATCAGCCGAAGAAGGAAGAACTTTTCTCGACCATGGCCAAGGCGTGGTTTCCGGGCGGGGCGACCGACCCGGACCTGGCGTTGCTGAAAGTTAGCATCAGCCATGCCGAATACTGGGATGTCAAGGAAAGCAAAATGACCCAGATGGCGAAGATGGTGACCGCCGCCATTACCGGAACCCCGCCCAGCGTGGGCGAGCACAAGGAAGTGCGCATGTCCTGAGACTTTCGCGGCGCACGCGTCAAAAAAGCCCCGCCGTTTTCACTGCGGGGCTTTTTTTATGCGCCGAGAAGTTCAGACCGGAACAACTTCTTTTACGGTATCGGCCAGGTCGGTGTAGGCCTCTACCCGGTCGAAATTCAGGTACTGGTAAACCTGTACGCTGGCGGCGGTCAGCACTTGCATGTTCGACATGTATTCCATCCGGGTCGGAATGCGGCCGAGTTTCGAGCAGATCGCCGCCAGCTCGGCCGAGCCGAGATAGACATTGGAATTTTTCCCCAGACGGTTGGGGAAATTGCGCGTCGAGGTCGAAAACACGGTGGCGCCTTCCTTCACCTGCGCCTGGTTGCCCATGCACAAGCTGCATCCCGGCATTTCCATGCGCGCGCCGGCGGCGCCGAGCACGCCGTAGTGGCCTTCCTCGCTGAGCTGCCGGGCGTCCATCTTGGTCGGCGGCGCGACCCACAATTTGACCGGAATGTCGCGCTTGTTTTCCAGCAGCTTCGACGCGGCGCGGAAATGGCCAATATTGGTCATGCAGCTGCCGATGAACACTTCGTCGATCGGGCTGCCCGCGACGTCGCTCAGTGTCTTGACGTCGTCGGGATCGTTCGGACAGGCGACGATCGGCTCGTGGATATCGGCCAGGTCGATCTCGATAACGGCGGCATATTCGGCGTCGGCGTCACCCTTGAGCAGTTGCGGGTCGGCGAGCCAGCGCTCCATCGCGGCGATGCGGCGCCTGATCGTGCGAACGTCCGAGTAGCCCGTCGCGATCATCCACTTGAGCATCGTGATGTTGCTGGTGATGTACTCGATGATCGGCTCTTTGTTTAGGTGCACCGTGCAGCCGCCGGCCGAACGCTCGGCCGAGGCGTCGCTTAGCTCGAAGGCCTGCTCGACTTTCAGGTCGGGCAAACCCTCGATTTCGAGGATGCGGCCCGAGAAAATATTTTTCTTGCCCTGCTTGGCGACTGTCAGCAGGCCGGCCTTGATGGCGTAGAGCGGAATCGCATTGACCAGGTCGCGCAGCGTGATGCCGGGCTGAAGCTCGCCCTTGAAGCGCACCAGCACGCTCTCGGGCATGTCCAGCGGCATGACGCCGGTCGCGGCGCCGAACGCCACCAGGCCGGAGCCGGCAGGAAAGCTGATTCCAATCGGGAACCGCGTGTGGCTGTCGCCGCCGGTGCCCACCGTGTCGGGCAGCAGCATGCGGTTGAGCCAGCTGTGGATGATGCCGTCGCCCGGACGCAGCGGAATGCCGCCGCGGTCGCTCATGAAATCGGGCAGTTCATGGTGCATCTTCACATCGACCGGCTTCGGATAGGCTGCCGTGTGGCAGAACGACTGCATCACCAGGTCGGCGGAAAAACCCAGGCAGGCCAAGTCTTTGAGCTCGTCGCGCGTCATCGGGCCGGTGGTGTCCTGCGAGCCGACCGACGTCATCTTGGGTTCGCAATAGGTGCCGGGTCGAACACCCTGCCCTTCAGGCAGACCGACGGCGCGGCCGACCATTTTTTGCGCCAGCGTGAAGCCGCGCTCGCTGGCCTCGGGGCTTTGCGGCAGGCGGAACAATGTGGACGCCGGCAGGCCCAGCGCCCAGCGCGCTTTTGCGGTCAGGCCGCGGCCGACGATCAGCGGAATGCGGCCGCCGGCGCGCACTTCGTCGAGCAGCACGTCGCTCTTAAGCTGGAACTCGGCAATGACCTGACCGTTTTTGAGCGCCTTGCCTTCGTAGGGCCGCAGCTCGATGACGTCGCCCATGTTCATTTGCGACACGTCGAGCTCGATCGGCAGTGCGCCCGAGTCTTCCATGGTGTTGTAGAAAATTGGCGCGATCTTGGCGCCCAGGCAGACACCGCCGAAGCGCTTGTTCGGAACGAAGGGAATGTCTTCGCCGGTAAACCACAGCACCGAATTGGTCGCGGACTTGCGCGAGGAGCCGGTGCCGACAACGTCGCCGACGTAGGCCACGAGATTGCCTTTGGCCTTGAGTTGCTCGATGAATTTCACCGGACCGCGCTTGCCGTCTTCTTCCGGCAAGGATTCGGCGCTTTGGCCCGGACGCGCGTTCTTGTGCATCGCCAACGCATGCAGCGGAATGTCGGGCCGGCTCCAGGCGTCGGGCGCGGGCGACAGGTCGTCGGTGTTGATCTCGCCTGCCATCTTGAAGACGGTCAACCGGATCGAGTCGGGCACTTCGGGCCGGCTGGTGAACCATTCGGCGTCGGCCCAGCTTTGCAGCACCGACTTGGCGTATTTGTTGCCTTTTTCGGCTTTTTCCTGAACGTCGTGAAACTGGTCGAACATCAGCAGCGTGTTCTTCAGCCCGTTGGCAGCCTGCGTCGCGACGCTGTCTTCCGCATCGTCCAGCAGCTCAACCATCGGCCCGATGTTGTAGCCGCCGAGCATGGTGCCGAGCAACTGCGTCGCTTTTTCGCGCGAGATCAGCGGGCATTTTTCGCTGCCATGCGCCACGGCGGCGAAATAGCTGGCCTTGACCTTGGCGGCGGCATCGACGCCGGCCGGGACGCGGTGGGTGATAAGGTCGAGCAGGAAGGCTTCCTCGCCCTGCGGCGGTTTTTTCAGCAGTTCGATCACCTCTCCAGTTTGCCGGGCCGACAGCGGCAGGGGCGGAATGCCCAGCACTGCGCGTTCGGCGACATGGTTGCGGTAGTTTTGCAAGAATTCGGCTGGCATGGTGGTTCCTGGGATCGAAAATGATTGAATCTGCTGCGGCGGCTGAAAGCGGGGGCTTTATTTTGGAGCGCTTGCCGGTAGCGCTTCCAGAATGCTCACTGGCGGATTGAGCTTCAGGTTTTCAGCCACCGCCATCTGCGCCGGACTGGCGCACTCATCGGCCAGCCGAATGCCCAGCTTCTGGTTCATCAGCATGGATTTGTTGGCCAGTTGCAGCCACACCGCGCCGGCCTTCTGGTCCTCCAGGCGGATCGCGCCGGTCAAGGTGGCGACAGGGAACATGCGGTATTTGAAATTCTTGCCATGCAAGTCGAAATAGCCGGGGTTCTTTGCGTCGGCGGTCAGCGTGACCGAAGCGCCGAGTTCGCACGGCACCTTACCGACCTGCACCCGATCTGCAATCGCCATTTCGGCGGGCGTCAATGCGGCTTCGGCGGCTTCCACGCCGGCGGCGACGTTCTTGGCTGCGCTTTTAAGGTTTACGCGATTGGCGTTGACCTCGGGCTTCTTTTTAACGACGGTCCTGGCTGCGGCCGGCTTCGCGGACTTGGCGTCCTTCGCCGCTGTTTGGGCTTGCGACAGCGTGGGAGCGGCGAGCAAGACGGCGGCAGCCAGCGCGGCCGCGAGGGAGACGGTGAAAATATTTTTCATCGGGAGATTTTTTACGAAATTAAGACTCAATGAAGAGCTGGCGGGAAATAAATTTGCGCAGCAGCGGGAAGCGGCCGGCCCGTGCGGTGCGCGCGCTCGAGCACTTGCCAGAAATAGCGATAACTCGCTCTGTCGTGCAATTGACCATTGAAGCTGATTGGGGCCCAATCAGCGCGTGCGGCGGCAGCTATTATTTTAGTAGCATCGTCAATGTCGCCTTCGCTGGGGGCAAAGGCCTGCAGGATGGGACGGATCTGATTCGGATGAATGCTCCACATCCGGGTATAGCCAAGTTCGCCGGCGGCGCGACGGGCGGCCGTCAGCATGGCGCCGGCGTCGCTGAATTCCGTCACCACGCAATGCGACGGCACCTTGCCATAAGCATGGCACGCCGAAGCGATTTCCAGCTTGGCGCGCAGCACCAGCGGGTGGGTGAACTGGCCTTGGCCGCTCATGCCATGGGCGGGTATCGCGCCGCCATGCGCAGAGACGAAATCCATCAAGCCGAAACTGAGCGACTGCACCCTTGGATGGCCGGCGATGTCGAAAGCGTTGCGCACGGCCAGCGGAGACTCGATCAGCGCATGCAGCGGCAACTGCGCCACCGAAGCGGCCAGCAGCGCCTGCTCGGCCCGCATCACATCCCGGACCGATTCGACCTTGGGAACCATGATGTGCGACAGCCGATGCGACAGCCCTCCGGCGATCACGGCCATGTCGGATTCGAACGAAGGATGATCCACCGGATGCACCCGCACGGCGACCCGAGCTTGGGCTGAAGCGCCTGTCGCCAACGCCACCACCATCGCGGCATGGTCGGCCTCGCCGCCAACGGGCGCACCGTCCTCGCAATCGAGCGTCACGTCGAAAACACAGGCGCCGAACTCTTCCGTCATTTCCGCCTGCAATTGCAGGCTTTTGCGCATGCGCGCCTCGACACCGCTGTAATGGTCGCAAACCGGCAGCGAGACGGCTGCGGCCTGGGCGCCTAAAAGCACCTCGCGGGGATGTGGTGTGGCCCCCACGCTCCCCACTGCGTGTGGTTCGCTGCCCCCCGAGGGGGCCGCTGCGCCTGCGGCCCGGCTTAGCCGGTTCCGCGGCCCCTGCTGGGGCTGAGGTGTCCCCCCTACGCTTATCGCTGTGTGTGGTTCGCTGCCACCCTTGGGGGCGGTGCTTGCTTGGGGCGGCCCGGCGCTGCGCACGACTTTATGCTTCAGAGCAAATGGGCGACGCCGGCCTGCTCGTCCTGCAACTCCTTGAGTGTCTTGTCGATGCGCTCCCGACTGAAAGCGTCGATGGGCAGGCCTTCGACGAGCTTGTAGTCGCCGTTTTCGCAGGTGACCGGAAAACCGAACATCGTGTCTTTCGGAATGTCGTACTGGCCGTCCGACGGAATACCCATCGTGACCCATTTGCCGTTCGTTCCCAGCGCCCAATCGCGCATATGGTCGATGGCGGCGTTGGCCGCCGACGCCGCCGACGACAGGCCGCGCGCTTCGATGATCGCGGCGCCGCGTTTGCCCACGGTCGGAAGAAACACGTTCGCGTTCCAGTCCTGGTCGTTAATCATTTTTTCGACGCTTTCGCCGTTGATGGTGGCAAAACGGTAATCGGCGTACATCGTCGGCGAATGGTTGCCCCACACCGTGAGCTTTTCAATATCGGCAACCGCCTTGCCGGTCTTGGCGGCGATCTGGCTGGCGGCGCGGTTGTGGTCGAGTCGCAGCATCGCGGTGAAGTTCTTGCGCGGCAGGCCGGGCGCGCTCTTCATGGCGATGTAGGCATTGGTGTTGGCCGGGTTGCCAACGACCAGCACCTTGACATCGCGGCTGGCGACGGCGTCGAGCGCCTTGCCTTGCGCGATGAAGATGGCGCCGTTGACAGCCAGCAGCTCGGCGCGCTCCATGCCGGGGCCGCGCGGACGCGAGCCCACCAGCAGCGCGTAATCGGCGTCCTTGAACGCCGTCATCGGGTCGCCGTGCGCCTGCATTCCGACCAGCAGCGGAAACGCGCAGTCGTCGAGTTCCATCATCACGCCTTTGAGCGCCTTTTGCGGGCCTTCCGCCGGCACTTCGAGCAGTTGCAAAATGACCGGCTGGTCCTTGCCCAGCATTTCGCCCGAGGCGATGCGGAACAGCAGGGCATAGCCAATTTGGCCGGCTGCACCGGTAACGGCAACGCGGACAGGTTTTTTGCTCATGATTGAGAACTCCAGGAAAGATAAGAAAATTGATGGACGGGCGTGCTGGATTCGAGGGGTATTTTACGCGGGAAAATTAAGCTGCGTCAACCAGTCTTATATCTTATATAAGATATGATTCTACAAAAGGCAACGGTTACGCCCCCATGGCACCGTAAGCCACTTTCAACCTGATGTATGGCGATCAATTCATCCACTTTATCCACTATCGCGGCGTCAGCCCCCGAGACGCAAACAGGCGGAGTCGCTGGCTCGGCGCCGGCCTTCAGCCCGCTCTATCGGCAGATCAAAGCCTTGCTTCTGCACAGCCTGCAGTCGGCTGAATGGAAGCCTGGCGAATTAATTCCCAGCGAGATGGATCTGGCCGCTCGCTTTCGCGTCAGCCAGGGTACGGTGCGCAAGGCCATCGACGAGCTTGCGGCCGAAAATCTGTTGGTTCGTCGCCAGGGCAAGGGCACTTTCGTAGCCACCCATGCCGAGCAACACGTGCAATATCGTTTTCTCAGACTCGTGCCGGACCGTGGCGACGTGAACAGCGAAGGGCCAGCGGAGCGGCGAATTATCGATTGCAAGCGCGTGCGCGCGCCGGCGGACATCGCCCGCCCATTGGCCCTGCGCGCCGGCGAAGCGGCGCTGCAACTGCGGCGCGTGCTGGCATTCCAGGGGTTGCCGACCATTGTTGAAGACGTCTGGTTGCCGGGCGGCCCGTTCAAGGGCTTGACCGCCGACAGGCTGGCTGCTTACCGCGGCCCGATGTATGCGCTTTTCGAGACCGAGTTCGGCGTGCGGATGGTTCGCGCCGAAGAAAAAATCCGTGCCGTCGCGGCTGCTGCCGGGGCGGCGGATTTGCTTGAAATTCCCCAAGGCGAGCCACTTCTGAGCGTCGAGCGTATTGCCTACACCTATAACGACGTGCCTATGGAATTGCGTCGCGGCCTTTACCGCACCGACACGCATTACTATAGAAACGAGCTGAACTAATCAGCCGGTTTCGTTGGCGTAATGGCTACGCAACGATTTTGCTGCATTGCAATAGAATCGCCAGTATTCGACTGTTGATCGTAGGTTCGGCTAACTGGTGTTCAGTACATTTATGAAAGCACAAAAATGACAGAAATGGCACCCGCCCAAAGCGCCAAAAGGCCTGAATTTCGCAACATCAACGCCTTCAAAGATTTGACGACCTACCGGATGCCGCCCGCGGCCTGGGTTTCCATCCTGCACCGGGTCAGCGGCGTCGTCATGTTCTTGTTGATGCCGTTCATCATCTGGATGCTGGATGTCTCGATTTCTTCGGAAATCTCATTTGAAAAATTCAAGTCCACGTTCAACGGCGGCATGCTCGGCTTGCCGGGCTTTGTCTGGAAACTGATTGCGCTTGCGCTTATCTGGAGCTATCTGCATCATTTCATCGCCGGTCTTCGCCATGTCTGGATGGACGTCAGTCATGCGGCGGTCAACAAGCAGTTCGGCAGGACTTCGGCCCTTTTCACGTTGATTGTCAGCGTTGTCGTCACGGTGGTATTGGGCGCCAAGCTGTTCGGCCTTTATTAATTAATCGAGTGGGAAACACACTATGTCAGTCAACTACGGCTACAAGCGCATCGTTGTCGGCGCCCACTATGGTGTTCGCGATTGGCTGGCCCAACGCATATCCGCAGTGCTGATGGGTGTTTTCACGCTGCTGATACTGGTGCGTGTGGTTTTGAGCAAAGGTCCGGTGGGTTATGACCTTTGGGCCGGCATCTTCTGGCCGCAGTGGATGAGGGCATTGACATTCGCGGTCATCATTTCGCTCCTCTATCACGTCTGGGTTGGCATGCGCAATATTTTCATGGATTACATCAAGCCCCCCATGCTCCGCCTTTGCCTGCAAATGTTCACCATTTTCTGGCTGGTCGCTTGCGCGGGTTGGGCAATACAGGTTTTGTGGCGCCTTTGAGCCTTGCCGCCGTAATCTGCCCGCGTCCGACCTCGAGAATCAAAAAATCATGACCGTTCCGACCCAAATTTCCACGCGTAAATTCGATGTCGTCATTATTGGCGCCGGCGGCTCCGGGATGCGGGCCTCGCTGCAACTGGCCAAGGCCGGGCTGAATGTGGCTGTGCTGTCCAAAGTGTTTCCGACCCGCTCCCACACGGTGGCCGCGCAGGGCGGCATTGGCGCGTCGCTCGGCAACATGTCCGAAGACACCTGGCACTACCATTTCTACGACACCGTCAAAGGCGGCGACTGGCTCGGCGACCAGGATGCGATTGAATATATGTGCCGCGAAGCGCCCAAGGTCGTCTATGACCTGGAACACATGGGCATGCCCTTCGACCGCAATCCCGACGGCACGATCTATCAGCGCCCCTTTGGCGGACATACCGCCAATTACGGTGAAAAGCCGGTGCAGCGCGCCTGCGCCGCCGCCGACCGCACCGGTCACGCCATGCTGCACACGCTCTACCAGCAAAACGTCAAGGAAAAAACCAGTTTTTTCGTCGAATGGATGGCGCTTGACTTGATCCGCGATGCCGATGGCGACGTCGTCGGCGTCACGGCGCTGGAGATGGAGACGGGCGACCTGCATATCTTCGAAGCCAAGACCACCTTGCTGGCCACCGGCGGCGCAGGCCGCATCTTCGCCGCTTCGACCAATGCCTTCATCAACACCGGCGACGGCCTGGGCATGGCGGCACGCGCAGGTATCCCGCTCGAAGACATGGAGTTCTGGCAATTCCACCCGACCGGTGTCGCCGGCGCCGGCGTGCTGCTGACCGAAGGCTGCCGCGGCGAAGGCGCCATTTTGCGCAACTGCGACGGCGAGCGCTTCATGGAGCGCTATGCGCCGACGCTCAAGGATCTGGCACCGCGAGACTTCGTTTCGCGCTCGATGGACCAGGAAATCAAGGAAGGCCGGGGCTGCGGCCCGAACAAGGACTACATCCTGCTCGACATGACGCACCTGGGCGTCGATGCGATCGCCAAGCGCTTGCCGTCAGTGCTCGAGATCGGTCACAACTTCGCCAATGTCGATATCACCAAGGAAGCGATTCCCGTGGTGCCGACCATCCACTACCAGATGGGCGGCATCCCGACCAACATCCACGGCCAGGTCGTCACGCAAAACGCCGACAACGAAAGCGTGGTCGTCAATGGCCTGTATGCGGTGGGGGAATGCTCCTGCGTGAGCGTTCACGGCGCGAACCGCCTGGGCACCAACTCACTGCTTGACCTTTTAGTGTTCGGAATTGCCGCCGGCAACCATATCGTTCAGCATAACGCCGCCGCCACGCACAAAGGGCTGCCGGCGGACGCCGCTGACAAATCGCTGGCCCGGATAAGTCGCCTCGACGATTCCACTGGCGGAGAATATTCGCAGGACGTGGCCAACGACATTCGCGCGGCAATGCAGCAGCACGCCGGCGTTTTTCGCACGCAAGCCATCATGAACGAAGGCGTGGCCAAGATCGCCGCCCTGCGCGCTCGCGTTGCCGCCATCGGCTTGAAGGACAAATCGCGTATTTTCAACACGGCGCGCATCGAGGCGCTTGAAGTGGACAATCTGATCGAGGTCGCCCAGGCCACTATTGTTTCCGCCGCCGCCCGCAAGGAAAGCCGCGGCGCGCATTCGGTCGATGATTTTGGCGATACCCCGGAGCATCCCAACGGCCGCAACGACGTCGAATGGCACAAACACACGCTCTGGTATAGCGAAGGCAGCCGCCTGGCCTACAAGCCGGTTCAGATGACACCGCTGACGGTCGAATCCGTGCCAATGAAAACTCGCACGTTTTAAGCGGCGGCTTGCCGCCAGAACTGAATCGAAAGAAACGAGAACCTCTTATGACGACACGTACTTTCCAGATTTACCGCTACGACCCAGACACCGACGCCAAGCCCTATATGCAGACGCTGAAGGTCGAGCTCGACGGCAGCGAACGCATGCTGCTCGACGCGCTGATGAAGCTCAAGGCGCTGGATCCGAGCATCAGCTTTCGGCGCTCCTGCCGCGAAGGCGTCTGCGGCTCGGACGCCATGAACATCAACGGCAAGAACGGCCTGGCGTGCCTGACCAACATGCTGTCGCTCAAGGGCGCGATCGTGTTGAAGCCGCTGCCCGGCCTGCCCGTGGTGCGCGACCTGATTGTCGATATGACCCAGTTCTTCAAGCAGTACAACTCGATCAGGCCCTACCTCGTCAATGACAATGTGCCACCGGAAAAAGAACGCCTGCAAAGCCCCGAGGAGCGCGACGAGCTCAATGGCCTTTATGAGTGCATCTTGTGCGCCAGCTGCTCGACCGCATGCCCGAGCTTCTGGTGGAACCCGGACAAGTTCGTCGGCCCCGCGGGTCTGCTGCAGGCCTACCGCTTCCTGGCCGACAGCCGCGATCAGGCCACCGAAGAGCGACTGGACAATCTAGAAGATCCTTACCGACTGTTCCGCTGCTACTCGATCATGAACTGCGTCGATGTTTGCCCGAAAAATCTGAATCCGACGAAAGCGATCGGCAAAATCAAGGAAATGCTGGTATTGCGAACCATTTGAGACAGAGGGAAAATAGTGCTTATTCAACCCACCGATGCGCCGCTCGATGAACGGGCCTTGAGCAAGCTGAAATGGCGCTGCCGGCGCGGCCTGCTTGAAAACGACCTCTTGATCGAAAAATTTTTTCTTCGCCATGAGTCCACGCTCAGCGCCGGACAGGCCCAAGGCTTGAATGACTTGATGCGCCTTTGTGACAACGACCTGCTCGACCTGCTGCTCAGGCGCAGCGAGCCGGGGCAGCTTTTCGATCCGGATGCGCGAAGCCATGCCTCGAGGAAAGAAGCCCTCGCCGTGCTGAGCCTGCTGCGGCCGGCGCTGGCAGCAGCGGCTGCTTGACGCCAAGGCGGCTCCCCATAGTTTGATATCCAAAGAAAGAAGCAACAAATGAAGCTAGCTGACAACAAAGCCACACTGTCCTTCAGCGATGGCAGCCCCGGCATCGAATTGCCGGTCTACCAAGGCAGCCTGGGGCCGGATGTAGTGGATATTCGCAAGCTCTATGCGCAGACGGGCATGTTTACTTACGATCCGGGTTTCTTGTCCACTGCGGCGTGTCAATCGGCTATCACCTATATCGACGGCGACAAAGGTGAACTGCTCTACCGCGGTTATCCGATCGAGCAACTTGCGACGAATTGCGATTACCTGGAAACCTGTCACCTGCTGCTCTACGGCGAGTTGCCCAATTCAGCGCAGAAAAAAGATTTCGTCAGCCGCGTGACCAATCACACCATGGTCAACGAGCAGATGCAGTTTTTCCTGCGCGGCTTTCGCCGCGATGCGCATCCGATGGCGATCATGACCGGCCTGGTGGGCGCGTTGTCGGCGTTCTACCATGACAGCACCGATATCAATAATCCCGAGCATCGCGATATTTCAGCGATCCGGCTGATTGCCAAGATGCCGACGCTGGTCGCCATGGCGTACAAATACACCATAGGCCAGCCTTACATCTACCCGAAAAACAACCTGAGCTATGCGGGCAACTTCCTGCACATGATGTTTGCGACGCCGTGCGAGGAATATACCGTCAACCCGGTGCTCGAGCGCGCGCTGGACCGGATTTTCATCCTGCACGCCGACCATGAGCAAAATGCATCGACCTCGACGGTTCGGCTGTGCGGTTCGTCCGGCACAAACCCGTTCGCCGCCATTGCGGCCGGTGTGGCGTGCCTCTGGGGGCCAGCGCACGGCGGCGCCAACGAGGCAGCGCTGAACATGCTGGGCGATATCCAGAAAAACGGCGGAGTCGAGAAAATCGGTGACTTCATCAAGCAGGTGAAAGACAAGAATTCCGGCGTCAAGCTGATGGGCTTCGGCCATCGCGTCTATAAAAATTACGATCCGCGCGCCAAGCTGATGCAGGAAACCTGCAAGGAAGTGCTGCAGGAGATGCACCTGGAAAACGACCCCCTGTTCAAGCTGGCGATGGCGCTGGAAAAAATCGCCCTCGAGGACGACTATTTCGTTTCACGCAAGCTCTATCCCAATGTGGATTTCTACTCCGGCATCGTGCAGCGCGCCATCGGAATTCCGGTGCCGCTGTTCACCGCGATCTTCGCGCTGGCGCGCACCGTCGGCTGGATGGCGCAGCTCAATGAAATGATCGGTGACCCGGAGTACAAGATCGGCCGCCCGCGCCAGCTGTTCACCGGTTCGGTCCAGCGTGACGTCAAACCCATGGCGCAGCGTTAAGGTCGCGCGGCTTTCGAGCAAAATCCCGCGTGATGACGACGTCAAGCGGGTTTTTTTACTTTCAGCATTCCTCCGGGGCCAGCTGCGATCTCCGCGAGCCATTGCCGCCGATGATTTTTCGCCGCAGCCGCCCTAAAATCCACTCACAAACCGATTCGATCACCAAGGAAGCCCCATGGCCCGCACGCTCTACGACAAGATCTGGGACGAGCACGTTGTGCACACCGAAGCCGACGGCACCTCCATTCTGTACATCGACCGCCATCTGGTCCATGAAGTGACCAGCCCGCAAGCCTACGAAGGGCTGCGCGAGGCCGGGCGCAAAGTCTGGCGCATCAGCTCGATCATCGCGACCGCCGACCACAACACACCCACCACCGGCTGGGACAGGGGCTACGACGGCATCACCGACTTGGTCAGCCGCGAGCAGGTCACGACGCTCGACGCCAACGTCGCCGAATTCGGCGCTGGCGCGTTCTTTCCCTTTTTGTCCAGGCGCCAAGGCATCGTGCACGTCATCGGCCCGGAAAACGGCGCGACGCTGCCCGGCATGACGGTCGTTTGCGGCGACTCGCACACCTCCACCCACGGCGCCTTTGGCGCGCTGGCGCACGGCATCGGCACCAGCGAGGTCGAGCACGTCCTGGCGACGCAGACGCTGCTGGCCAAAAAAGCCAAAAATATGCGCGTCTTGGTCGAGGGCGCGCTGCCCAGCGGCTGCACCGCCAAGGACATCGTGCTGGCGATCATCGGCAAGATCGGCACGGCGGGCGGCACCGGCTACACGATCGAGTTCGCCGGCTCGGCCATACGCGCGCTCTCGATGGAAGGGCGCATGACGGTGTGCAACATGGCCATCGAAGCCGGCGCGCGCGCCGGCCTGGTGGCCGTTGATCAAAAGACGATCGACTACGTCAAAGGCCGGCTGCTCGCGCCGACCGGCGCCGAGTGGGACCAGGCGGTGAAATACTGGGCCACGCTGCACTCCGATGCCGATGCGAAGTTCGACGCCGAGGTGCTGATCGACGCCAGCCAGATCGCGCCGCAGCTCACCTGGGGCACCTCGCCCGAGATGGTATTGCCCATTTCGGGCAAAACGCCCGATCCCGACAAGGAAAAAGACGCCAACAAGCGCGACGCCATCGAGCGCGCCCTCACCTATATGGGCCTGGCGCCGGGCAAGGCGCTGGACGACATCTTCGTTGACAAGGTGTTCATCGGCTCGTGCACCAACAGCCGCATCGAAGACCTGCGCGACGCCGCGGCCGTGGTCAAGCGCATCGGCCAGAAGGTCGCCGGCAACGTCAAGCTGGCGCTGGTCGTGCCGGGCTCGGGCTTGGTCAAGGAGCAAGCCGAGCGCGAAGGGCTCGACAAGATATTCACCGCCGCCGGCTTCGAGTGGCGCGAACCGGGCTGCTCGATGTGCCTGGCGATGAACGCCGACCGCCTGGAGCCCGGCGAGCGCTGCGCCTCGACCAGCAACCGCAACTTCGAGGGCCGTCAGGGCGCCGGCGGGCGCACCCACCTGGTGAGCCCGGCCATGGCCGCGGCCGCGGCGGTGCATGGCCACTTTGTCGATGTGCGAAAGTTTGTCTAGCGCAACTTGGGGAAAAACCAGTTTCCAGCGCAAAGGCGCAAAGTTGCGAAGAACGCCAAGGAAGATAAGTATTTTTTTGTTTTAGCTTTGCGCCCTTTGCTTCTTTGCGGCTTTGCGTTGGAAGCTTCTACCTCTCATAAATCATGCAAAAATTCACTGTACACACCGGCCTGGTCGCGCCCATGGACCGCGAGAACGTCGACACCGACGCGATCATCCCCAAGCAGTTTTTAAAGTCGATCCGCAAGACCGGCTTTGGCCAGCACCTGTTCGACGCCTGGCGCTATCTGGACGAGGGCTATTGCGGCAAGGAGCCGGCCAGCCGCCAGCCCAATCCCGACTTCGTGCTCAACCAGCCGCGCTACGCTGGCGCGTCGATCCTGCTGGCGCGCAAGAATTTCGGCTGCGGCTCGTCGCGCGAGCACGCCCCCTGGGCGCTCGACCAGTACGGCTTTCGCGCCATCGTCGCGCCGAGCTATGCCGACATCTTTTTCAACAACAGCTTCAAAAACGGTTTGCTGCCCATCGTGCTTCCCGAGCGGCAAGTGGCCCAATTGTTCGACGAGGCGCTGGCCTTTCCGGGCTTTACGCTCACCATCGACCTCGATCGCCAGGTGATCGTGAAACCCCAGGGCGAGGAAATTTCGTTTGCCGTCGAAGAATTCCGCAAATATTGCCTGCTGGGCGGGCTCGACGACATAGGCCTGACGCTGCGCAACAGCGACAAGATCAAGGCGTTCGAGGCCGAGCGCCTGGCGACCAAGCCGTGGCTGGCGCACACGGTGGCGGCCTAAAGGCAAATAACTGGTCAAATCGTGCTTTTGCGCAATGGCCGCGGGCAAAGTTAACTATAAAAACGATAGCAAAACATGAAAATCGCGATTTTGCCCGGCGACGGCATCGGGCCGGAAATCATCGCCGAGGCGATTAAGGTGCTGCAGGTTTTGGATTTGAAGTTTGAAATCGAAACCGCCCCGGTCGGCGGCTGCGCCTACGAGGCTCATGGCCATCCGCTGCCGCACACCACGCTGGAACTTGCCAAAAGCGCTGACGCCATTTTGTTCGGCGCGGTCGGCGACTGGAAATATGACACGCTCGACCGGCCGCTGCGCCCCGAGCAAGCCATTCTTGGACTGCGCAAAAACCTAGGCCTGTTCGCCAATTTTCGCCCTGCCATCTGCTACCCGCAACTCGTCGATGCGTCGAGCCTGAAGCGCGAACTGGTTTCAGGCCTGGACATCCTCATCATCCGCGAGCTGACGGGCGACATTTACTTCGGCCAGCCGCGCGGCCGGCGCATCGCGACCGACGGCCAGTTTCCCGGCGCCGAAGAAGCCTTCGACACGATGCGCTATTCGCGCCCCGAGGTCGAGCGCATCGCCCATGTCGCGTTCCAGGCGGCGCGCAAGCGCGGCAAACGCGTCACCAGCGTTGACAAGGCCAACGTGCTGGAGACGTTTCAGTTCTGGAAAGACGTGGTCAGCGAAGTCGGCCTGCAATACCCCGACGTGGCGCTGGATCATCTGTACGTTGACAACGCGGCCATGCAGCTGGTCAAGGCGCCGAAGAAATTCGATGTCGTGGTGACGGGCAATATGTTCGGCGACATCCTGTCGGACGCCGCCGCCATGCTGACCGGCAGCATCGGCATGCTGCCATCGGCCAGCCTGAACGGCAAGGGCCAGGGCTTGTATGAACCGAGCCACGGCAGCGCGCCCGACATCGCCGGCAAAGGCGTCGCCAACCCGCTGGCGACGATCTTGAGCGCCGCCATGATGCTGCGCTTCAGCCTGAATCAGCCAGAAGCCGCGGCCCGCATCGAAAAAGCCGTTGACGCCGTATTGAGCCAGGGGCTGCGAACGCCTGACATCTACAGCGACGGCACTATTCGCGTCGGCACCGCGGAAATGGGCGATGCGGTTGTCAATGCGCTCCGCTGAAGCAGTCAGGCAGCCTCGAATCCTTGTCTGCTAAGAGACGTGCCAAGCTTGCCGCCCAGGGCAAAAGGCAGCCCTCGTTACACTACGGCTCATGCTTGAAAGCCATGCGATCGCTTACTTTGCCGCTTCGCCGCGGCTGGCAGGCAGCGCGCCCGCTTTTAGCAGGATCACCAAAACGACCACCATCGAAGGCTGAGTAGCCTGGTTTGTCGTGCCCTCCGGCCGATGAGCCGGACTAAAAAAGCCGATTTTTCGTACTTTTAGCAGGGCAATCCAATGAAACTCACAGGCACTCTCACAGGACTCGTCGGCTGGCGCGGCATGGTTGGCTCGGTGCTGGTCGATCGTATGCAGGCCGAAGGCGATTTCGAGTTCATCGAACCGGTTTTCTTTTCCACCTCGAACGCGGGCGGCAAGGCGCCGATGCAGGCGAAAAATGAAACCACGCTGAAAGACGCTTTCGACATCGACGCGCTCAAAAAGTGCGACATCATCGTCACCGCTCAGGGCGGCGACTACACATCCGACGTGTTCCCCAAACTGCGCGCTGCCGGATGGCAGGGCCACTGGATCGATGCGGCTTCCACTTTGCGGATGAATGGCGACGCCGTCATCGTGCTGGATCCGGTCAACCTGCCCGTCATACAGAACGCGCTGGCCAAAGGCGGCAACAACTGGATCGGCGGCAATTGCACCGTCAGCTGCATGCTGATGGGCGTGGGTGCGCTCTACAAGGCGGGCCTGGTCGAATGGATGACGAGCATGACCTACCAAGCGGCGTCGGGCGGAGGCGCGCAGCACATGCGCGAATTGCTGACCCAGTTCGGCACGCTCAACAGCGAGGTGAAATCGCTGCTGGGCGATCCGAAATCGGCCATCTTGGAAATCGACCGCCGCATTCTGGCAACCCAGCATTCCCTAAGCGCTTGCGAGACGGCAAACTTCGGCGTGCCGCTCGGCGGCAGCCTGATACCGTGGATCGACAAGGACATGGGCGATGGCAGCAGCAAGGAAGAATGGAAAGCCGGCGCCGAAACCAACAAGATCCTCGGCCGGGGCGCCGGCTTTGGCAGCGCGGCAACGCCGGTCGATGGTTTTTGCGTTCGCATCGGCGCGATGCGCTGCCATAGCCAGGCGTTGACCTTCAAACTGAAGAAAAACGTCCCTCTGGCGGATATCGAAGCATTGATCGCCGCCGGCAATAGCTGGGTGAAAGTGGTACCCAATACGCGTGAAGACTCGATAAAAGACCTGACACCTGTTGCCGTAACCGGAACCATGCGGATTCCGGTCGGCCGTTTGCGCAAACTCGCAATGGGTCCGGACTACCTTGGCGCCTTCACGGTGGGCGATCAGTTGCTATGGGGGGCTGCGGAGCCGCTGCGCCGCATGTTGCGCATTCTTCTTCTAGAGCGGAACTGACGAAGTTCAATATAATGTCAATAAAAGTAATAATTGTTTTATGAAGTTGTATAAACGCAACGTGAACAGCGCTACTTTTGCATTTACATGTTGTATCAAAACTTAAATCTTGTCTTAACTTGTCAGGGGAATGTCTTGCTGTTAAGGTTGATTTTCCGGGCGTTGGCGCCAGGAATTTTTCCCCTCACGCAACACAAGGCATTTTTTTAAGGCCAAGCAACGGAGGCTCAAATCCCATGAATAATCACGGTCCCTGGCGAATAGGTGCACTGGCAAGTGCGATCGCGTTGCTCGGCAGCCTGGCAAGCTTGCAAGCCCACGCGCTGGCGCTGGGCCGAATCACTGTGCAGTCGGCACTGGGCGAGCCGCTGCGCGCGGAAATCGACATGTCGGACATCGACGCTGAAGAAGCGTCGAGCCTGAGAGTCGGCGTCGCTCCGGCCGAGGCGTTCAAAGCCGCCGGGCTTGAATACAGCGCCGCGGTAACCGGTCTTGAAATCAGGCTGCAACGCCGCGCCGACGGCAGGTCCTATCTGCGCCTTAGCAGCAATCGGGCGATGACCGAGCCATTTGTCGATTTGATCCTGGAAACCAGCGGGTCCGCCGGGCGAATCACGCGTGACTACACAATGCTGTTTGACCCGCCCAAGCTGCGCGCCAACGCAAACAGCCTCGAGCCAGTCATCGCCTCTGTCCCGCGAATTCAGGTGCCGGCTTCCAACGCATATACGCCAGACTCGAGGGAGTTGCCGCCGACTGCCCGGGCAGCGCCCTTGGCCAGAGCTGCGGCGCCCAGAACCAGGCCAGCCGATGCGCCGCCTCTTCCCATTGGCACTAGACAGGTTGTGGTCCAGCCTGGCGATACCGCCAGCAGAATTGCCGCCCGCAACAAGCCAGTCGGCGTTTCGCTCGACGAGATGCTTGCGGCACTGCTCAAAAACAATCCGAGCGCCTTCGTCGCGGGCAACATCAACGTCATCAAGTCGGGTGCGGTGCTCGATATTCCGGGGCAGGATGTTGCCGCTTCCCTTCCTGGCGAAGCACGAACGGTGGCTACCGAAAGCAAGGACTTCAACGCCTTTCGCCGCAAGCTTGCCGAAGGTGCACCCAGCGCGCAAGTCACCGATGCGCAGCGCCGGGTCAGTGGCAAGGTGCAAACGACGGTCGAAGACCGCGCATCAAAGATCGCCACGCCTGACAAACTGACTCTTTCCAGCGGCGCTGTCCAAGCCGGCGCCGCGCCCGGCACCGCCCCGGAGGTCGCTCTTGGCGGCGTCTCGTCAGTTCCGGCGGCAGCCATGAACGGCTCTACTGGGATTGCGGCAGCTGGCGGCACCGTGGCCGCTGGCAGAGGCGCGGCAGTTCCAGGCGCTGAGTTGGCCGCGACTGCCGCCGCATTGCCGGCCTCTTCCACTACGAACGGCATTGCGGCGCCGCTCACCTCGGTGTCCGGTCCCGCAGCGTCTGCAAGCACCGCAGCGGTCCCAGCCCTGGCCAGAAAGTCCGCCGTGGCGGCAGCTGCGCCAGCGCAAGCCGGCTTGCTTGAAGAAGCAGCGGACAATCCGCTGGTGCTTGTGGGAGCCGGCGGTTTGCTGCTGCTGCTGGCCGGCTTGGCTTTTGCCCGCTACCGCCGGAACAAAAAAGCAGCTTCCGGAGACAGCTCTTTCCTGGAAAGCCGTTTGCAGCTGGATTCCTTTTTTGGCGCCAGCGGCGGGCAACATATCGACACCCGAGCCAGCAGTGCCGCGGCCACCTCCACGACCTACACCCTAAGCCAGCTCGACCATGCGGGCGATGTAGATCCGGTCGCCGAAGCTGATGTCTATCTCGCTTATGGACGCGATCAGCAGGCCGAGGAGATTTTGAAAGAAGCATTGCGCAATCATCCAGAACGCCTGGCCCTTCATGCCAAACTCGTTGAAATTTATGCCAGGCGCCGCGACAGCAAGGCTTTCGACAGCACTGCGCTTGAAGCGTACCAGCTGACGAAAGGAAGCGGCCCTGAATGGAGTCACATCGCCAAGCTCGGCCGCGATCTGAATCCTGGCAATAGCCTCTATCGGCTGCAGGCGGAGCCGGCGGGCGGCGCGTCGACGCCGGGCATGCCAGCCAACACCGCGGCAAGCGCCGCCGACAAGCCGCCAATGGCAACAGCGGCCGTGGCGCCAGCTGACACATCCGCGCCAGATCTTGATTTTTCTCTCAATGAGGCGCCGTTGCCGAAATTTTCGACATCGGGCTTGGGAACGCCTTCGAGCCTGGGAACGCCCTCGGCATTTTTGCAGGAGCTGGACCTCGATCTCGACCTGGATATCGATAGCGCGCCAGCGCCGCTCACGGCATCGTCGCATGCCCCGCTGTCGGCTTCGCCGCCGGCGAATGCGTCTTCTTCAGCTGCCGATTTTCCTGCCGACAAGCTGGATTTCAAGCCCGAGACCCTGATGGCGCGACCGGCTCCGCCCGCACGCTCGGAAGAAGGCCTGGAACCGCCTGCCCACAGTGGCATGCTGGAGTTCGATATGAGCGCTTTGTCACTTGATTTGGGTCCAACGACGCAGGCGCCAACCCTTGAACCGGCGGGAGCGCCGGAAGACCCGCTTGAGATCAAGTTTTTACTGGCCGAGGAATTCCGTATCCTGGGCGACTCGGCGGGCGCCAGATCGCTGGCCGATGAGGTGCTGGTCAAAGCCAGGGGGCCATTGAAAGCCAAGGCGCAAGCGTTTCTCAACACCCTGCCCTGAACGCCATTTGGAAGGCGTGTATTCATCAGCGAAGGACGGCCTGTGAGGATGGCGCTTGGCGTCAGCTATAGCGGTGGCGCTTATGAAGGCTGGCAAAGCCAGCTTTCGGGCAAGACCGTCCAGGATACGCTGGAGACGGCCCTAAGCCGGTTTTCGGTCCGGCCAGTGCGCACGCTATGCGCCGGCCGCACCGACGCCGGTGTTCATGCGCTGATGCAGGTCGTGCATTTCGACACGCCGCTGGTGCGCGAGCCGGCATCCTGGGTGCGCGGCACGAATACGTTTTTGCCTTCCGACATCGCCGTACAGTGGGCGCAAACGGTGCCTGATGACTTTCATTGCCGTTCAAGCGCCCTTGCGCGCCGTTACGCGTATGTGGTGCTGGAGTCGCCAGTGCGCCCGAGCGTGGAGGCGGGCCGGGTCGGCTGGGTATATCGCCCGCTCGATGGCGCGGCGATGCGCCAAGCCGCGTCTTGCTTGCTTGGCGAGCATGATTTCAGTTCGTTTCGCGCCGCCCAGTGCCAGGCCAGGTCGCCTGTCAAAACCATGAATCGCATCGAGATCTCCCAGCGCGCCGGGACCGGGTCGCGCTATTGGCGCTTCGAATTCGAGGCCAACGCGTTTTTGCATCACATGATCCGCAACATCATGGGCTGCCTTTTGGCTGTGGGTCAGGCAAGCCAGCCGGCCGGCTGGCTTGCCGACGTGCTGGCCGCGCGCCGCCGCGACGCCGCGGCACCGACCTTTTCGCCCGACGGCCTGTATTTTGTCGGCCCGGTGTATGAGGAACGCCACAGCCTTCCGTCACGCACCGCGGCTTATGATTGGCTGCCATGACCGAGCCAAGCCCCTGGAGCCGCACGCGCGTGAAGATCTGCGGGCTGACGCGCGAGGAAGACGTCGATGCGGCGGCGGCCGCCGGCGCCGACGCGATCGGGCTGGTGATGTATGCGCCCAGTCCGCGCCATGTGTCGCTCGATCGCGCCGCCGCCCTCGCCGCCCGCCTGCCGCCATTTGTCACGCCCGTGCTGCTTTTCGTCAACGCCTCTGCTACAGAAATAATAGCTGCCTGCGCCCGCGTTCCCTGCGCAATCGTGCAATTTCATGGCGATGAAACGCTTGAAGCCTGTTTGCGCGCCGGCCGGCCCTTTATTCGCGCAGCCCGTATTCCCTTGAACGAGAACCTCGAGCCGGGGAGCTCCCGTTTCGATCTCTTAAAATACGCGAAAGATTACTCGGCGGCCCAGGCCATTTTGCTCGACGCGCATGTCGAAGGGTATGGCGGCGGCGGAAAAACATTCAATTGGTCACGGCTTCCTCCAAGCGTCAACGCTCACTTCGTCTTGTCTGGTGGACTGACGCCTGCAAATGTGGGCGATGGCATTTTGCAGGTCCGGCCGCGCTGCACCACGCTGGCTGTTGATGTGAGCTCGGGCGTCGAGATTGCCAAAGGAATCAAGAGCGCCGAAAAAATCAACCGATTCGTCGCCGCCGTTCGTGCCGCCGACGAGCAACTTGCAAAGACTATTGATGTACGACTATCACCAGCCTGACCCGGCCGGCCATTTCGGCATTTACGGCGGGAGTTTCGTTTCCGAAACGCTGACCCACGCGATCAATGAGCTTAAAGCCGCTTACGCGAAGTACCAGAACGACCCTGAATTTCTGGCTGAGTTCAACAGCGAATTGAAGCATTTCGTCGGCCGCCCCTCGCCCATCTACCATGCCGCCCGCATGAGCCGCGAACAAGGCGGCGCGCAGATTTACTTAAAGCGCGAAGACCTGAACCACACCGGCGCGCACAAGATCAACAACACCATCGGCCAGGCGATGCTGGCGCGCCGCATGGGCAAGCGGCGCATCATCGCCGAGACCGGCGCCGGCCAGCATGGCGTGGCGACCGCGACCATTTGCGCCCGCTACGGCCTGGAATGCGTGGTCTATATGGGCAGCGAGGACGTCAAGCGCCAAAGCCCGAACGTGTACCGAATGAACCTGCTCGGCGCCACCGTCGTGCCGGTCGAAAGCGGCAGCAGGACGCTCAAAGACGCGCTGAACGAAGCCATGCGCGACTGGGTCGCCAATGTCGATGACACCTTCTACATCATCGGCACCGTCGCCGGGCCGCACCCGTATCCGATGATGGTGCGCGACTTCCAGAGCGTCATCGGCAACGAATGCCTGGCGCAAATGCCCGAGATGAACGCCGGCAGGCAGCCCGACGCGGTGCTCGCCTGCGTCGGCGGCGGCAGCAATGCGATGGGAATTTTTTATCCCTATATTTCCTACGAAAACACCCGGCTGATCGGCGTCGAAGCCGCCGGCGAGGGGCTCGACAGCGGCAAGCATTCGGCGTCGCTGCAGCGCGGCCTGCCCGGCGTGCTGCACGGCAACCGCACCTATGTGCTGCAAAACGACGACGGCCAGGTCACCGAAACCCACAGCATCAGCGCCGGCCTTGACTATCCCGGCGTCGGCCCCGAGCATGCGTTTTTAAAGGACATCGGCCGCGCCGAGTATGTCGGCGTCACCGACGCCGAGGCGCTGCTGGCTTTCCATTATTTGTGCCGCACCGAAGGTATCATCCCGGCGCTGGAGTCGGCGCATGCCGTGGCGTATGCGATGACGCTCGCCAAAACGATGACGCCCGAGCAGAGCATCCTGGTCAACCTGTCGGGGCGCGGCGACAAGGACATCGGCACCGTCGCCGACCTTTCCGGCGCCGACTTCTACGACCGGCCTTCGATGCGGGGCCTAGCAGTCAAGGGCGGCGTCGCGACTTCGCCCGAAGCGTTCGACGCCAGCGGCGCGAAAGGCGCTGGTACCCAGTCATGAGCCGCATTGCCTCGACCTTTTCCCGCCTGCAAGCGCAGCGCCGCAAGGCCTTGATTCCTTATGTCATGGCGGGTTTCCCGTTTGCCGACGTCACGCCCGAACTGATGCACGCCATGGTGGCCGGCGGCGCCGACGTGATCGAGCTGGGCGTGCCTTTTTCCGATCCCGGCGCCGACGGCCCGGTGATTCAGAAAGCCGGAGAAAAAGCGCTCGGCTTCGGTGTCGGGATGCAACAGGTGCTGGAGATGGTGCACAGTTTTCGCGCAATAGACCCTACAACACCGGTGGTGCTGATGGGCTACGCCAATCCGGTCGAGCGCTATGACATCAAGCATGGCGCCGGCAAGTCCGAAAGCGCCTTTATCCGCGATGCGGCGCAGGCCGGTGTCGATGGCGTGCTGATCGTCGATTACCCGCCCGAGGAATGCGTGGCGTTCGCAGCCGAGCTGCGCGCGCGCGGCATGGACTTGATTTTTTTGCTGGCGCCCACCAGCACCGATGAGCGCATGGCCCAGGTGGCCCGGATCGCAAGCGGCTATGTGTATTACGTGTCGCTCAAGGGCGTGACCGGCGCCGGCACGCTCGACCTGCAAGCGGTCCAAGCCATGCTGCCACGCATTCGCCGGCATGTGCGCGTCCCGGTTGGCGTCGGTTTCGGCATTCGCGACGCGGCCACGGCCCGCGCCATCGGCAAGATGGCCGACGCGGTGGTCATCGGCAGCAAGATCATCGAGCTCATTGAAAACCAGCCGCGTGACCGGGTTGCGGCTGCGGCGCACGATTTCCTGAAGGAAATTCGTGCCGCGCTGGACTGAGTTTTTGCACGAACCGATGCGGCGCAAGATTGCATTTTCCGTTTCCAAATGAACGAGGAACCACTTTATGTCCTGGCTAGAAAAACTTTTGCCGCCGAGAATCAGCCCCACCAACCCGACCGAGCGCCGCAGCGTGCCCGAAGGCCTGTGGATCAAATGCCCGAGCTGCGATGCCGTGCTGTACAAGAGCGATCTGGAAAAAAACCAGAATGTCTGCCCGCAGTGCGGCCACCACCACCGTATAGGCGCGCGCGCCCGGCTCGACGCCTTTCTCGACGCCGAAGGCCGCTATGAACTGGGGCAGGAAGTGCTGCCGGTCGATGCGCTCAAATTCAAGGACAGCCGCAAATACCCGGAGCGCCTGAAGGAGGCGCTGGAAAACACCGGCGAAACCGATGCGCTGGTCGTGCTGGGCGGCGCCGTCCACGGCATCGGCGTCGTCGCGGCCTGCTTCGAGTTCGATTTCATGGGCGGCAGCATGGGCAGCGTTGTCGGCGAGCGTTTTGTTCGCGGCGTTCATGCGGCGATCGAGCAAAAAGTGCCTTTCATCTGCTTTACCGCGACCGGCGGCGCGCGCATGCAGGAAGGCCTGCTGAGCCTGATGCAGATGGCCAAAACCAACGCGTCGCTGACGCGGCTGGCGAAAAAAGGCCTGCCTTACATCAGCGTGCTGACCGACCCGACGATGGGCGGCGTGAGCGCCGGTTTCGCCTTTGTCGGCGATATCGTGATCGCCGAGCCGAAGGCGTTGATCGGCTTCGCCGGCCCGCGCGTCATCGAATCGACCGTGCGCGTAACCTTGCCCGAGGGCTTTCAGCGCGCCGAATTCCTGCAGGCCAAGGGCGCGATCGACTTCATCTGCGACCGCCGGGAATTGCGCCGGGTAGTGGCCAATTCGCTGGCGATGCTGCTTAGGCAGCCGGCCGACGCGGTGGCTTAGGCCGAATCGCGGCGCATGCTCGCCGCGCCCTGATGGCGGCGTGCCGAGAAGCCGGCATTTCCAACCAAAAGCAAGATCATGGGAAGATGGCGACCACCGTAATGCGAAGTCCGAGACCATGTCCGAAACCCTTACATTGAGCTGTCTGCCGCTGTTCCCGCTGGGCACTGTGCTGTATCCCGGAGGCCTGCTGCCACTGCGGATTTTCGAGGTCCGCTACCTGGACATGATCGGAAAATGCCATAAGACCGGCTCGCCGTTCGGCGTTGTGACCCTGACGGAAGGCTCCGAAGTCCGCCGGGCCATCGGCGCGGCCCCAAAGGGCGCGAAACCCAGCGGCGACGGCTTCGCGCATGAAGCGTTCAATGACGTCGGCACGCTGGCGGCCATTACCGAATTTTCCGCGCCGCAACCCGGTCTGATGGCGATTCAGTGCAGCGGAATTCACCGCTTCAGGATCGCCAGGCGGGAAAAGCTTAAACATGGCTTGTGGATTGCCGATGTCAGTCGGCTCGAAGATGACGTGTTGGTTAATATTCCCGGCGATTTGCAGAAAACCGCCGACGCATTGGACAAGCTGATCAGCAAGCTGCGACAAAGCGACGCGCCGCATGGAAAAATGCCGGTGCTGGCGCCCTACCGCCTCGACGACTGCGGCTGGGTCGCCAACCGCTGGTGCGAACTGCTGCCCCTGCCGCTGGCGCTCAAGCAGCAGCTGATGGAGCTGGACAACCCGCTGCTCAGGCTCGAGCTGATCTGCGATATCCTGGAACGCATGGGCATTTCACTCTGAGCTTTCGGGCGCCGCAGCCTTTGCCCGGCGCGATCCGGCCATTCCCTCGGCCCGAATTAAAATCGGCGGTCCGGCGTCTTGCACTCGTTGGCCTGCGATGGCCGGCACCGCACTGTTCCTATTTTCTCTTCGCAAAACCGTTTCATTACATGTCTATCCAGCCAGAACCGCCTTCAGCAGCCGGCAGTATTTCTCCGTCGGCGAACGATGAAAACCAGCTCATGGTCGAGCGGCGCGAAAAGCTCAAGACACTGCGCCAAAACGAGGCCGATGGCAAGGGCGCGGCTTTCCCGAATGACATCAAGCCCGACCACCGGGCCGAGAGCCTGTTCGCCGACTATGGCCATTTAAGCAACGACGAGCTGGCGCCGCTGGCCGTCAAAGTCCATGTCGCCGGCCGGATGATGCTCAAGCGAGTGATGGGCAAAGCGAGTTTCGCGACGCTGCAGGATGCCTCGTTCGGGCCCACGGGCGGCCGCATCCAGCTCTATATCAACAACGACGGCGTCGGCGAGGACGTTCACGCCGCCTTCAAGCACTGGGACCTGGGCGATATCGTCGCGGCGACCGGGACGCTGTTCAAGACCAAAACCGGCGAGCTGTCGGTTCACGCCGACGGCATCCGGCTTGTGACCAAAAGCCTGCGTCCGCTGCCGGACAAATTCCACGGCATGGCCGACCAGGAGGTCAAATACCGCCAGCGCTATGTCGACCTGATCATGGACGAAGCGGCTCGCAAGCGCTTCATGGCGCGAAGCAAGGCGGTCAGCGGCATTCGCGAGTTCATGGTGGCGAGCGATTTTTTGGAGGTCGAAACGCCGATGCTCCATCCGATTCCGGGCGGCGCCAACGCCAAACCTTTCAAGACGCACCACAACGCGCTCGACCAGGAAATGTATCTGCGCATCGCGCCCGAGCTGTATTTGAAGCGGCTGATCGTCGGCGGCTTCGAGCGCGTGTTCGAGATCAACCGCAGCTACCGCAACGAAGGCATCAGCGTTCGCCACAACCCCGAATTCACCATGATGGAGTTCTACGCGGCATGGTGGAATTACACCGATCTGATGACGTTTACCGAAGCGCTGATTCGCGACGCCGCGCAAAAGGCCACGGGCTCGCTGCAGTTGACCTATGCAGGCAAGCCGGTTGATTTGAGCCAGCCGTTTGAGCGCCTGACCATTGTTGAAGCGATCAGGAGGTACACGGATGCAGGCGACAATGTGTTCGACGCTACCTGGTTGACCAGGGCATTAGTCGTGCCGAAGCTGAGACGTTATTTGCGCGGCACGGAAGTAGAGCACGACAAGTTACTTCGGCAAGAGTTATCTGGCCGTACCCTCGCCAGCCTGCAAGTGCTGTACTTCGAGGAGACGGTAGAAGACAAGCTCTGGCAGCCCACCTTCATCATGGAGCATCCGACCGAAATCTCGCCGCTGGCCCGCGCCAATGACGAGCGCCCTGAAGTCACCGAGCGCTTCGAGCTCTACATTACCGGCCGCGAATTCGGCAACGGCTTCAGCGAGCTGAACGACGCCGAGGAACAGGCGGCGCGTTTCAATTCCCAGGTCTTAGCCAAGGACAGCGGCGACGACGAAGCCATGTTCTACGACCAAGACTTCATCAGCGCGCTCGAATACGGCATGCCGCCGACAGGGGGCTGCGGCATCGGCATCGACCGCCTGATGATGCTCCTGACCGACAGCCCGAGCATCCGGGATGTCATCTTGTTCCCAGCGCTGCGCCGCGAAGCGGATTTATCATAATTTAAGCCTTCCGCGCTTTATCCACGGGCATAGTTTGCTATAAAAAAAATAGTGAATGAAATTTTATGAAGTATCTTGCCGGCTACCCCGACAGCCTAAAAACACAGGTGCAGCAACTGCTGGTGCAAGGCCGCCTTGGTGAAACCCTGCTCGCCAAATACAGCCAGGGCCATTCCGTACGAGACGACAAGGCGCTGTACGACTACGTGATGGCGCTGAAAAACGAGTTTCTGCGCAATGCCGAGCCGCTTGCCAAAGTGGCGTTCGACAGCAAGCTCCAGGTAATCACGCACGCCCTTGGCACGCACACCACGGTGGCAAGGGTGCAGGGCGGCAAACTCAAGGCCAAGCGTGAAATCCGCATTGCCTCGCTGTTCAAGGAGGTGCCGGTGGAGTTTTTGAAAATGATCGCGGTGCACGAGCTCGCGCATATCAGGGAAAAAGCGCATGACAAGGCGTTCTACAAGCTCTGCAGCCACATGGAGCCGCACTACCACCAGTACGAGTTCGACCTGCGGGTGTACCTGACGCATATGGATGCGGTGGGCAAGCTGGCGTGGCCGGCGGCGCAACCGTCGCTACAATGATTTTTGCCGATTCCGGCGCCCTAACGCCGGGCTCATGCCGCCATTGAAGCTCCCTTTCCACTTCGATTTCCCCTAACAAAGAACCCGATGCAACCGTCCGTCAAACCCAAGAATTCCAATTTTTCCTCCGGCCCCTGCGCCAAGCGCCCCGGCTATGACGTGAGCCGCCTGCAGCTCGACACGCTGGGGCGTTCGCACCGCTCGGCGCTCGGCAAAAAAGCGCTTGGCCTGGCGTGCTCCGAGAGCGCTCGCATCCTCGGCCTGCCTGATGGCTACCGCGTCGCTGTGGTGCCCGGCTCCGACACCGGCGCGGTGGAAATGGCGATGTGGTCGCTGCTCGGCCCGCGCGGCGTCGATGTGCTGGAATGGGAGTCGTTCAGCGCCGGCTGGGTGACCGACATCGTCAAGCAGCTCAAGCTGCCCGATGCCAATGTCGTCAAGGCCGGCTACGGCGACATCGCCGAGCTGGCGCGCGTCAATTTCGACAACGACGTGGTGTTCGTCTGGAACGGCACGACCTCGGGCGTCAAGGTGCCCAATGGCGACTGGATTCCGGCCGACCGCGCCGGCCTGACGCTGTGCGACGCGACCTCGGCGGTGTTTGCGATGGATTTGCCGTGGGACAAGCTCGACGTCGTCACCTATTCCTGGCAAAAGGTGCTGGGCGGCGAAGGCGCGCACGGCATGCTGATTTTGAGCCCGCGCGCCGTCGAGCGCCTGGAAGCCTACAACCCGCCGTGGCCGATGCCCAAGGTGTTCCGCATGAAGTCCGGCGGCAAGGTCACCGAAGGCCTGTTCAAGGGCGAGACGATCAACACGCCTTCCATGCTGTGCGTGGCCGATTACCTCGATGCGCTGCGCTGGGTCGAAAGCATCGGCGGCGTGGCGGGCACCATCGCCCGCAGCGAAGCGAACCTGAAGGTCATCGACGCCTTCGTCGCCGCCAATGACTGGATTTCCTTCCTCGCCAAAAACCCGGCGACGCGCTCGAACACCAGCGTTTGCCTGAGCGTCGAGGCGACAGAAGAGCAGGTGAAAAAAATGGTCAAGCTGCTCGATGCCGAAGGCGTGGCGTACGACATCGGCGCCTACAAGGACGCGCCCGCCGGGCTGCGCATCTGGTGCGGCGCGACGGTCGAGGCAAGCGACCTGCAAGCGCTCATGCCGTGGCTGGCGTGGGCCTATAAGGAAGCGAAGAAGCCGGTATCCGCCTGAAGCGCCGGTATGTACAAGGTCAGAACCTACAACCAGATCTCGCTCAAGGGGTTGGAGCGCTTTCCGCGCGGATCGTATGAGGTCGGAAGCGACATCGGCCAGCCGGACGCGTTTTTGCTGCGCAGCCAAAAGCTCGCCGACGTGGAAGCGCCCGGTTCGCTGCTGGCCGCCGCGCGCGCTGGCGCGGGTGTCAACAACGTACCGATCGACGCGTACAGCAAGCGCGGCATCGTGGTGTTCAACACGCCCGGCGCCAATGCCAACGCGGTCAAGGAACTGGTGATGGCGGGCATGCTGCTGGCCACGCGCGGCATTTTGCCGGGAATCGCGTATGTGAATTCACTCACCCACATGCGCGACGCGGCCGAAATGTCGGCGCTGCTGGAAAAGGAAAAAGCGCGCTTCGCCGGCGGCGAGATCAAGGGCAAGACGCTGGGCATCGTCGGCCTGGGCGCGATCGGCTCGATGGTCGCCGACATGGCGCTGGCGATGGGCATGAAGGTCGTCGGCTTCGACCCGGCGCTGTCGATCGACGCCGCCTGGCGCCTGTCGAGCGAGGTCGGCCGGATGGAAAATTTGCCGGCGCTGCTCGCCAGGGCGGACTACATTTCGCTGCATGTGCCTGCGATGGACGCGACGCATCACCTGATCAACGACGCTGCTCTGGGGCTGGTCAAATCCGGCGCGGTGCTGCTGAACTTCGCGCGTGAAACGATTGTCGATGCCAGCGCCGTCAGGCGCAGCCTGGATCAGGGCAGGCTTGGTAAATATGTCTGCGATTTTCCGGAACCCGCCCTGCTTGGCCATGCTGGCGTGATCGCCATGCCGCACATCGGCGCGAGCACCGAAGAGTCGGAGGAAAACTGCGCCGTGATGGCGGCCAACCAGCTGGTCGACTACCTTGAAAACGGCAACATCACGAATTCGGTGAACTTTCCGGCGGTCAGCATGGGCCGCACTGCGGGCACGACGCGAATCACGTTTTCAAACGACAACACCTCGGGCGTGCTCGGCCATGTGCTGTCGGTGCTGGCGGACAAAAGCGTGAACGTCATCGACATGATGAACAAGAGCCGCGGCGAGCTGGCCTTCAATATCATTGATGTCGAGCGCGCACCTGGTGAACACGTCGTCGCCGCCATCGAGGCGGTCGAGCATGTGATCCGCGTTCGGGTGATTTGAAGCCGCCACGCCGGGCTCTCAAAATATTGATTGAAAAGGCCTGTAGCGCACTGTGGTCGGACTTGACCAGCTATTGAAAAAATAGCAATCGTGAAAACAACGGCTTACGGTATCAAGCCCATCGCATGCATGTAGGCGGGATGCAGCATCAGCTCGTCCCAGTCGTGCGCCGGCGTTGTCGGCAGCAGATCGAGCCTTCGCAGCTCGCTCGACTCCAGCGCCTCCCACTGGCCCTTGAGCAGCGCCTCGGCCATGCCATCGAGGAACTCGTCCGCTGGTTTGCCGCCTGCGACCGACTGGTTGCACAGCAGCACCAAATCGCAGCCCGCGTTCAGCGCCATGACGGCGGCCTCGGTGTGGCTGACGGGTTCGCCATCGATGACGCGCGCGCCCGTCATGCTCAGGTCGTCGCTGAAAATCGCGCCGCCAAAGCCGAGCTGGCCGCGTAGGATGTAGGTCAGCCATTTTTCGGAAAAGCCCGCCGGACGGGCATCGACTCTGGGATAAATCACATGCGCCGGCATCACGCTGGCCAGTGTGGTGTTGAGCCATCCATACGGTGCGGCGTCGTCGGCCAGGATCGCTTTCAGGCTACGCTTGTCAATCGGAACGTCGGTGTGCGAATCGGCCTTGACAAAACCGTGGCCGGGAAAATGCTTGCCGCAGTTGCTCATGCCGGTCTGCAGTAGGCCGTGCATCAGGCTTTTGGCCAGCAGGCTGACGACGCGCGGGTCGCGGCCGAAGGCGCGGTCGCCAATCACGCCGCTTTCACCGTGGTCCAGGTCGAGCACCGGCGTAAAACTAAAATCGACACCGCAGGCACGCAGCTCGGCGCCCAGCACATAGCCGCAGGCCGTCGCCGCGTTGGTCGCGGCGAGTTGGTCGCGGCGCCATAGCTCGCCGAGTGCGCGCATCGGCGGCAAATGCGTGAAGCCCTCATTGCGAAAGCGCTGCACCCGGCCGCCTTCGTGATCGACGCAAATCAGGAGATCGTTGCGTACGCTTTTGATATCGGCGCACAGGCTCGCCAGCTGGTGGCGGCTCTCCCAATTGCGGCCGAACAGAACAACGCCGCCGGTGAGCGGATGCTTGATGCGCCGGCGGTCCGCCCTGTCAAGCGTGAGGCCGGCGATGTCGATGATGAGGGGCGCGTGCTGGTGCATGGAATAATTTGGGAGTATTTTCAAAGGCGCTATTGAATCGATAGCTGCACGCGCAGTATCGGCAAGCCTCAAGGCGTATTTTTCTCTATCACGCAAAAGCTGGCGGCATAGTCGGTTTCATCGCTCACCGTGACGTGGACCGTCAGCTGCCGGGCGTCGCACCAGGCTTTCAGCGCGCCGTGCAGGACGATTTCGGGTTTGCCGCTGGCCGCCTTGACGATTTCGCAGTGGCGCCAGGTCATCGGCATTCGCATTCCCAAACCGATGGCTTTGCTGAACGCTTCTTTCGCCGAAAAACGGGTGGCCAGGTAGCTGACGCCGCGTTCGGACCAGCGGGCGCTGCGCGCCTGCCAGGTCGCCAGTTCGCCGTCGCTCAGGATTTTCCGGGCGAAGCGCTCGCCGTGGCGCTCCAGGCTGGCGCGAATACGGCGCACATCGCAAATATCGGTTCCGATGCCATAAATCATCAGGACTGGACAGCCGGCACGAACGCCGCATCGATGCAGCGCAAATACTCTTTTACCGCGCCGGCATAGCCCAGCTCGAGCGCGTCGGCGATCAGGGCATGGCCGATCGACACTTCAAGCACGCCGGGAACGGCGGCGAGGAATTCGGTGAGATTTTCGCGGTTCAGGTCGTGGCCGGAGTTTACTCCTAAATTAATAGCGGCAGCAGCACGCCCAGTTTGCGCAAACCGGTGTAATGCTTCTTTTTTCTTGGCACCCGACCAGGCCAGGGCATAGCTTTCGGTGTAGAGCTCGACCCGGTCGGCGCCAACACCCTTGACCGCCGCCATGGCTTTGGGCAGCGGATCCATGAAGAGGCTCACCCGGATGCCGCGCGCATGGACCTGCTCGATCAGCGGCGCCAAAAGAGCGGCGTCCTGCGGAAAACTCCAGCCATGGTCGCTGGTGAACTGGTCTTCGCTGTCGGGGACGAAAGTGCACTGGTGCAGCGGCAGGCCGCGGGCCGAAAGATCGCGAACGAAGTGCATCAGGTTGTGCAGCGGATTGCCTTCGAGGTTGAATTCGCAATGCGGCCAGTCTTTCATCAACGCCGCTATTTCGTACACGTCGTCGGAGCGGATATGGCGCTCGTCGGGCCGGGGATGCACCGTGATGCCCTGCGCGCCGGCTTCCAGGCACAGCTCGGCGGCGCGCGTCACGCTGGGAATGTCCAGGTAGCGGGTATTGCGAAGCAGCGCGACCTTGTTGACGTTGACCGACAAAGCGGTTTTTTGCCTGGCTGGCGTATGGAGCGGCGGCTCGTTATGAAATAAAGCGATCATGGCGGAATCAATGGCGGAAAATCGTTAAAAGGCTTGCAGGTCCATCATCATCTGTCGTGTTTTCAAGACCCTGACACCGCAATGGTAATGCAGCAGGGCGCGCAGCTGGATTTTCAGCTCATTGGCGCCCGCCACGCAGGCTCGCAGCGTGTCGGAAAACAGCGCCTTGTCGTCGAGCGCCTGCTGCAGCGCCAGCCATTGCTCGCCGGGAAGGCTGGCGCGGTCGTCATCGTGCGCCCGCCTGAGCCCGGCTTCGGCCACCAGCACATAAAGTTTTTGCGACTCGAGCGGCGCCAGCGTCGCCGTTTCGGCATCGAGCCGGGGCAGCAGGCCGATGCCACGCAGCAAATGCAGCTCGAAAGCGCGCAGCGCCAGCTGCAGCGTGTCGCTGGTCTGGCTGGCGAGCAATTGCACCGCCCCTGCATAGGCGTCGAAGAGCGGCGGATGCGGGTCGTCGCGCGCCAACAGGCGCATCAGCAGCTCGTTGAGGTAATAGCCCGACAGCAGCGCGTCGCCCGTCGGCATGACATGGCCGCCCTGCCATTCGGCGCTCTTCAGATTGCGGATTTCCGCGTCGCCGCCGAAAGCGATGTGCAGCAATTGCATCGGCAGCAAAATAGGCCGAAAGCTCGAACTCGGTCTTTTCGCGCCTCGCGCCACCAGCGCCACCCGGCCGTACTGGCGCGTGAACACATCCAGAATCAGGCTCGATTCGCTCCAGTCATAGCGGTGCAGCACATACGCCGGCTCGTTGCTGATGCGGTGGGCGGCCACAGGGCTTATGCCAAAAGCCGCGGCGCCAAATCGTCGCCAGCACGTTTCGGCGGCAGCCCCCGCCCATGCAAGCACCCGCCGCGGAACCGGCTATGCCGGGCCGCAGGCGGGACGGCCCCCTCGGGGGGCAGCGCAGTACGCGAAGCGACAAGCGTGGGGGTCATTCGTACCCGAAGGTTTTCACGCGGGCCTCATCGTCGGCCCAGCCCGATCGCACCTTGACCCAGATTTCCAAAAATACCTTGCCGCCGGTCAGCGCTTCAAGTTCATGCCGGGCTTCAGTGCCGATGCGCTTGAGCTTTTCGCCCTTCTCGCCGATGATCATTCCCTTGTGGCTGTCACGCTCGACCACGATCGTGGCGGCAATCTTGCGCAAGCTGCCCTCTTCCTCGTACCGGTCGATGATGACGGTCGAGGTGTAGGGCAGCTCGTCGCCGGTCAGGCGAAACAGCTTTTCGCGGATGATCTCGGCCGCCATGAAGCGGTCGCTGCGGTCGGTCAGCTCATCGGCGCCGTGCATCCAGGGTTGGATCGGCAGATATTTCTCGCAGATGCCGAACAGCCGCTCGACGTCTTTGGCGTTATTGGCCGACATGGGAACGAACTCGGCAAAGTCGTGCCGCTCCTGCATCGAGCGCAGCCAGGGCGCGATTTCCGCGCGCCGATGAATCAGGTCGAACTTGTTGGCGAGCAAAATAGCCGGCGTTTTTTCAGGCAGCAGCGCCAGCACCTTGGCGTCGGCCAGGTCGAACTGGCCGGCCTCGACGACAAAAACGATCAAGTCAACATCGTTCACGGCGCCCACCACGGTGCGGTTGAGCGACCGGTTCAGGGCGTTGCCGTGCCGCGTCTGAAAGCCCGGCGTATCGACAAACACAAACTGCGTGGCAGCGCGGGTTCGCATGCCGGTGATGCGGTGGCGCGTCGTCTGCGCCTTGCGCGAGGTGATGCTGACCTTTTGGCCCACCAGCGCATTGAGCAAGGTCGATTTGCCCACGTTGGGCTTGCCGACGATGGCGATCAACCCGCAACGCTGCTCGCCAGCCTGCGGGACAGGTGCGCTTGCAAGCACTTCAGCCGGGATGGCGGCGCCGCGCGCCGACAGCGCCTGCGCCAGCATCGCGTCGAGCGCATCCTGGTTCTGGCGCAGACCGGCTGAGGTTTCAGATGGCGCAGTCGCCTCGGCCGGTGGCAGGATGTTTGCCGAATCGCTGGTTTGTTTTTTATCGGTACTCATGGTCAATTCAATCGTATCGGACTGCGGCCTGCGGCGCATCGGCACGCGGATAGCTCACTCAGGAAGGCAAGGTATTGACAAACGTCAGCATGGCGGCGGCGGCGGCCTGCTCGCCGGCGCGGCGCGAACCGCCGATGCCGCGCTCGGCGCGTCGCAACTCGGTGATTTCGCATTCGACATCGAAGCTTTGCATGTGCGCGGCGCCCAATGTGGCAACCACCCGGTAATTGGGCAGGTTCATTTTTCGCCCCTGCAGCCACTCCTGCAATTGGGTTTTCGGGTCCTTGCCGATGGCCTGCATGCGGGGGTTGATTTCCACCTCCTTGAAGAGGCGGCGCACCAGCTCTTCGGCCTTGTCGAACCCGGCGTCGAGGTACACCGCGCCGATGACGGCCTCCAGCGCATCGGCCAGCATCGACGGCCGGTTTTGCCCGCCGGAACGCGCTTCGCCCTCGCCCAACCGCAGGCTATCGGGCAAGCCCAGCTCGACAGCCAGGCGGTGCAGCGTGTCTTGCTTGACGAGGTTGGCGCGAACCCTTGACAAATCGCCCTCGGGCAGCTGACTCAGCCGCTCGTACAGCAGCGCGGCAACGGCAAGGTTCAGCACCGAGTCGCCTAGAAACTCCAAGCGCTCGTTGTGATCGGCCGAAAAGCTGCGATGGGTAAGTGCCTGCGCTAGCAGCTTCGGGTTGGCAAATTCGTACTGCAAGCGTTTTTGCAATGCCGGCAAACCGGCGTTTGAGATGGCAACAGCTCGCACTTATTTGGAGCGGCCGCTGTATTTAAGCAGTAAAAATGCCGGTCCGGCGAGGTGAATTTCCCGTGTGTAGGCAAAGGCCACCACGATTTTTTCGCCTTCTTTGCTTACGTCGAGGTCTTTGCCTGACACCGAGTGAATATCGTCGATGGCGCCAGCTTTGTCGAAAGTGGATCTGACTTCGGCAACCGTGCTGCCCGCGGCGGCTTTGTTGGCGGCCTTGGAGATCGCTTGATACTCGATCAGCGTCGGCAACACCTGGGCCGCCACGATGCCTACGCAGGCCAGGACGCCGCCGACAAATAAAAAGCCGATCAGGGAAATGCCGCGTTGTTGATGCTTCATTTTTTGCTTCTAGATGAACGGGGTTCGAATCAGTGAAAAATTAGATGACCGCAATGGCTCGACCAGCTTATTGAAACGACCCGATGCGCTTGAGATTGCCGAAATTCATCCAGATGAAAAACGCCTTGCCGACGATATTTTCATCGGGCACGAAACCCCAGTACCGCGAATCAAGTGAATTATCCCGGTTGTCGCCCATCATGAAATAGTGACCCGCAGGCACCTTGCACACCACGCCCTCGGTGCTGTAGCGACAATTTTCCCTGAAGGGGAAGTTATCGGCCCCGGCAATGAATGACGGCCGGTCGTCGTCATTGAGCAGGCGATAGGTCTTGTCGCCATTGGTTTCCTGAAATTGCTTGGCGTAACGGAGCGCATCGGTGTCGAAAAAGTCGGGCAGCGGGGTTTTAGGCAACGGCTTGCCGTTGATGGTGAGTTTTTTGTTCAGGTAGGCGACCTCGTCGCCCGGAAGGCCGACGACGCGCTTGATGTAGTCCAGGCTGGGCTTGGGCGGATAGCGAAAAACCATCACGTCGCCACGCTCCGGATTGTGGTTGTCGAGCACTTTTTTGTTGATGACGGGCAGGCGCACGCCGTAGTGAAATTTGTTGACCAGAATCAGGTCGTTGACCAACAGCGTCGGAATCATCGAGCCCGAGGGAATCTTGAAAGGCTCGAACAGGAAGGAGCGCAGCAGAAAAACGACAATGATGACCGGAAACAGGCCGGCGGTCCAGTCGAGCCACCATGGCTGCATGATGAGCCGGTTTCGAGCTTCGAGGGCGTTGTCGTCCACCTGGCTGATACCCAGCCTGGCCAGCTCGGCCTGGCGTCTGATGGCGTTTTCCTCAAGTGCGGCGACGGCTTTGCGGCGCCGCGGCAAAAAATAAAGCTTTTCGGCCACCCAGTAAACGCCAGTCACCAGCGCGGCGAGGAAAAGCAACACCGCGAAGTTGCCTTCCACGACGCCGAAATACCAGGCGGCCCCATAGCCGACAAACGCGGCCAGCACCACCGCCGTGATCGATGCCATCGCACCGCGCATCAATCTTCCACCTGCAAGATCGCCAAGAAGGCCTCTTGCGGGACTTCCACCGAACCGATTTGTTTCATGCGCTTTTTACCTGCCTTTTGTTTTTCGAGTAGCTTGCGTTTGCGCGAAATATCGCCGCCGTAGCACTTGGCAATGACGTTTTTACGCAAAGCCTTGATTGTCTCACGGGCAATTATGTTGGCTCCTATGGCCGCCTGGATGGCGACATCGAACTGCTGCCGGGAAATGATTTCACGCATCTTGGCGACCACGGCGCGTCCGCGATAAGCCGACTGGCTGCGGTGCACGATGATCGACAGCGCATCGACCTTCTCGCCATTGAGCAAGATATCGACCTTCACGACATCGGAGGCGCGGAACTCCTTGAACTCGTAGTCCATCGACGCATAGCCGCGCGACACCGATTTGAGCTTGTCGAAAAAATCGAGAACGATCTCGCCAAGCGGCATCTCATAAGTCAGCATGACCTGCTTGCCGTGGTAGGCCATGTTCAGCTGAATACCCCGCTTTTGGTTGGCCAGCGTCATGACGGCGCCGACATGCTCCTGCGGCATATACAGATGCACGGTGACGATCGGCTCACGGATTTCGTTGACGCGTCCGGCGTCGGGAATTTTCGACGGGTTTTCGACCATGATGACGCCGCCGTCGGCCTTGAGCACTTCATACACCACGCTCGGCGCGGTTGTGATCAAGTCCTGGTCGAATTCGCGCTCCAGCCGCTCCTGCACGATCTCCATGTGCAGCAGACCCAGGAAACCGCAGCGAAAACCAAAGCCCAGCGCCTCGCTCACCTCGGGCTCGTAATGCAGCGACGCATCGTTGAGCTTCAACTTTTCCAGCGCATCGCGCAGCGACTCGTACTCGCTGGCCTCCGACGGGTAAAGGCCTGCGAACACCTGCGGCTGGATTTCCTTGAAACCCGGCAGCGCTTCGGTGGCGGTGAAGGCGGCGCCTCCGGTGCCGCCCTTGATCAGCGTCACGGTGTCGCCCACGCGCGCCGCCTGAAGCTCCTTAATTCCTGCGATGACAAAACCCACTTCGCCGGCCTCGAGTGACTGGCGCGCTTCGGTGTGCGGCGTAAAAACGCCCAGCTGCTCGGCGTTATAAGTGGCTTCGCTGGCCATAAGCTTGATGCGGTCGCCCCTGGCAAGCCGCCCGTCAACGACGCGCACCAGCATGACAACGCCCACGTAGGCATCGTACCAACTGTCGATGATCATGGCGCGCAGCGCGGCGTCGGGATCGCCCTTGGGCGGCGGTATTCTGGCAACCACGGCTTCCAGAATTTCGTCGATCCCCATGCCGGTTTTGGCGCTGCAGGGAATCGCGTCGGTCGCGTCGATGCCGATCACCTCCTCGATTTCTTCCTTGGCGTTCTCGGGGTCGGCTTGCGGCAGATCCATCTTGTTGAGCACCGGAACGACCGTGACGCCCAGGTCGAGCGCGGTATAGCAATTGGCCACCGTCTGCGCCTCCACGCCCTGGCTCGCATCGACCACCAGCAAGGCGCCTTCGCAGGCCGACAGCGAGCGGCTCACCTCATAGGAAAAGTCCACATGTCCCGGCGTATCGATCAAGTTGAGGTTATAGATTCGGCCATCGAGCGCCTGGTATTTCAGCGCGGCGGTCTGTGCCTTGATGGTGATGCCGCGCTCTTTTTCGATGTCCATCGAATCGAGCACCTGGGCGCTCATTTCCCGGTCTTCAAGGCCGCCACAGCGTTGAATCAAGCGGTCCGCAAGCGTTGATTTGCCATGATCGATATGCGCGATGATCGAAAAATTTCGGATGTTTTGCATCAGCAGGAAAGTCCAGGTGCTCGAAGGTGTCGGGGAAATCGGCGGCAATGCGGCAAGAGCCATAAAAAAGGGCGCATCCGGTAATGATGCGCCCCTGAACCAACAGTCCATGGCAACCGCGAGAGCTGGAGCTTTATTGTAGGCAAAAACCCCACATCGCAAAACCTCAAGATGCCGCTATGTTAGCAAAGCCTTCGTTGACGGCCCTACTGGGCCAATCAACGCGTGGATCGGATGATTGCAAACTGCGCCAGCTCGCCTCGTCTAAACAGCACGGTGATCGGTTTGGACTTGTCGATTTTCGCCAGAACCGCTTCGAATTCCTTAACGCCGGCGATTTCCGTATTGGCGATCGACACGATCACATCGCCTTCACGCAGTCCTGCCCGGACGGCGACGCCTTCGACGGCGGCGACCTTGACGCCGCCCTTTACCTTAAGTTCTTTTTTCTGGGCGTCGGTGATTTCGCCGATGGCCAGACCGAGCGCGCGCGCGGGCCCCGCCGCGGGAGCCTTGGCTTCCGGCTTGGCGGCGCTTTGAGCGGATTGCTTTTCCACCTCGATCTCGGCCACGGTGACAGGCAGCTCGCGCGTGGCGCCTCGCCTGAACACGGTCACCGTGGCCTTGGTTCCCGGCTTGATATTGCCGACCAGGCGCGGCAGGTCGCTAGCCTTGTCAATGACCTTGCCATCGACCTTGGTGATGATGTCCCCAGCTTCGATTCCCGCTTTGTCCGCAGGCGCACCGCTTTCCACCCCCCTGACCAGCGCACCCTGGGCCTTGCCCAGGCCGATGGACTCGGCCACCTCCTTGGTAATCTGGTCGATCTGCACGCCGATGCGCCCGCGCGTGACCTTGCCGCTGGTGCGCAGCTGTTCGGACACGCGCGTGGCCTCGTCGATCGGGATGGCGAAGGAAATCCCCTGAAAGCCGCCCGAGCGTGAATAAATCTGGCTGTTCATCCCCACGACCTCGCCGCGCATATTGATCAACGGACCGCCGGAATTGCCTGGATTGATGGCCACGTCGGTCTGGATGAAAGGCAAATAGTCGCCGGTATCGCGCTGCTTGGCGCTGACAATGCCCGCCGTGACGGTATTTTCAAGGCCGAAGGGCGAGCCGATCGCCATCACCCACTCGCCCACCTTGAGGCGGCTGATATCGGCAATTTTGACCGCGGGCAGATTCGTCGCCTCGATCTTGACGACCGCCACATCGGTGCGCTTGTCGGCGCCAATGATCCTGGCCTTGAATTCGCGGTTGTCGGTCAGCGTGACGACCACCTCGGTCGCGCCTTCGACCACATGCGCATTCGTCATGACAAAGCCGTCCGCCGTCAGGATGAATCCAGAACCGACGCCACGGGGCCTGCTGCTGTCTTCTTCGGGCTGACCGGGCTCGGCGCGCGGGCTCCGCGGCATGTTCGGTGGAACGGGAATACCGAAGCGCTTGAAAAATTCCAGCATCTGCTCGTCAACGCCGCCTCCGGCCTGGGCCCTGGTTTTTTCCAGAGTACGGATATTGACCACCGAAGGCCCCACCTGCTCGACCAGGTCGGTGAAATCGGGCAAGGTTCGATTTTGCGCCCATACCGGCGTTACAGGCGCCACGGTCGCGATAGTCGCGGCCGTCATCAGCGCTGCGGTCAGACAAGTGCGCAGCGGTTTGCCGTTCCATTTAAACATCATCAGCCCCGTCATCAATAGTTATGAATTAAGCAATCAGCGACTTGAGCCAGGCTAGGCATCAAGAAGCATAAAAAGTACCCAAGCACCAAGGTCTAAGAAATTCCTGCAAATTTGATCTGAAAAATTATTTTTTACGTTCCAGCCCGTTGGCAAAAAGCCGCAGCGTCGGCATGGGAACTTCGCCTACGACGGTAACCCAATGCATATCTAGCTGGCGGCTAAGCATTTGGGTCGCGCCCACCGATACGCTGGCTTCCCTGAAATTTCGATGCCGGTCCACAGGCTCCACGAAAATCGACACCGAAGCCAAGCCATCGGAGAATATCCACTGCAGCGTACCCTCTGCGGCCACTGAGCTGGCTGGCGCACTCACGGAAGCGCTTCCCAAGGCGGCTACAGGGCGCTTATAGCAGCTCATCGAGGTGAAGCCGGCTACAGGGGTTTTCAATATCCAGCCCTCGGCATTGGCTGTTGTTTTAAGAAGCTGCGGTTTTTCAACCCGCCAGCCTTCGGTATTTCCCATCATCTGGGAAAGCTTGTCGATTTTGACCGGCGCATCGAGCTGCAATTCCGAAAATGCCGCCTGCTCGAGCACACTTCCGTCGGTGTCCAGCGTCTGAAGCTTGATCACCAGCCCGCTTTTGCGTTCAGCCCAGAGGCGAAAGCCGAAGCGTAAATTGTCTTTTGGCGATAGCGAAATGAGGTCGGCGTCCATGCCGGCAACGCGTTCGACACCCTCCTGGCGAACTTCGTAGAAATCGGCAATGCCGCTGCCTGCCGACTGGAACACTTCGGGAAACCGGCCCAGCGAATCACGGGTTTCGACTCGCGCCACTTTGTGTTCAGGAATGAAAGTAACGACCTGGCCGCTATGCCGGAAGATCGAACGCGGCGCGCCGGTCAGCGTTTCCACCCGCTCCATCTGCTCGCCTCCTTCGCATGCATGCCATATTTTGGCGCTGGACATGGTTCTGCCGGTGGACACGACAAATGTTCCGATATAAGAGCGGTTTCTTGAAGCCTCACGCATTCGCACCAGCCAGTCGTTGAGGCTGCGCAATCGGGCTGTGGATTGTGCGTCAGCCGAAGGTACGCTCGACAGCGACTGTGCTGCTACATAATTAATAGCAAACAACGTATACAGGATAAGCGCCAACCTCTTAAATGACCTGAAATTCATGGGTTTTTCAGCGCGTTGCGTGGTCAGCGCCCACTCGCGGCAAGCGCATTTTGCTGCGTATCAAAAGCCGCGTTTCGCAAAAAAACAGAAGATTCCTGCAAGGCCGATCCCGCGCCGAACTGCTTGTGTGCCGCAAGCAATTCTTCCAGTCTCGCATCGCGCACCATCATTCCCTGCGGCGAAGCAACGACGATGCGCGCGGAAGAAGCCTGCGCCAACTGCGGCGGCGCAGCGCGACTCAGCAAGCCTGACGCATTCCACGCAATTGCCGACACAGCCAACAGGGAAGCCACGCCAGCGGCCAGTTTCCAGCGAAAGGTCCCATCATTAGAAGCGGCTTCGCGCCGCTGATTCAGGTAAGTTACAGGATTTGCAAGCGGCACTGGCAGAACCTCTACCAAAGCGGGTGGCGCCCCGATTGCCTTTTCCTGCTCAAGTCGTCTGTTGAGCCGGCCGACAAATGCCGACCGGGCGCCGACCGTCGCCGAAGCTGCCACATGCGCCGGACTGCGCAGCGCGTCGCCGATCAGGTGGTAAGTTTCCCAGCGGACCAGGGCGGTTTCGTCGTTTTTGCATGCTTCAAGCACTGATGCAATCTCCAACTTGTCTAGCTGACCATCAGCCAGTGAAGAAAGGAGTTCGCCGACAGGCACGGACGTTTTCATAAAAGTTAGGTTGGCGGCTCAGCCGGGTTATTGTTCAGTGAAAATTCAATGCCTTGCCCATGCTTGGGTTTGACCGAAACCGGCGCTTGCCAGTGTTCACCAGCGTTTGCCCGACTGGTTTTCCAGCAAGGGCTTTACTTTTGCGGAAATCGCTTCGCGAGCCCTGAAAATCCGGGATCGCACCGTACCGATAGGACAATTCATGGCTTCCGATATCTCTTCGTAACTCAATCCCTCAATTTCGCGCAACGCAATAGCCTGACGAAGCTCTTCCGGCAAGGCTTCCATGGCGCTGTTGATAATTTCCGCAATTTCCTTGCTCGCCAAAACGGCTTCCGGCGTTTCTGGACTTGTTAGTTCGTTTTCAACCGAGGAAGTTTCATCGTCATCGTCGGATTTATAAGCATTTTCCGAAACCGTCGGGTTGCGCTTGAGGTCCATCAGGGCTTTTTTGGCCGTATTGATCGCGATCCGGTACAGCCAGGTGTAAAACTGCGCTTCGCCTCTGAACTGGGCCAATGCCCGGTAAGCGCGAATAAAGGTTTCCTGGGCAATGTCTTCGACCAGATCGACATCGCGCACCATGCGCCCGATCAGGCGCTGAATCCGCCGCTGGTATTTGATAACCAGCAATTCAAACGCTTTGTGCTCGCCCGCCAGAGTGCGTTCGACAAGCATTGTGTCGCTGTCCGCGAGTTTTTCAACCGGAAGCGCCGGTGCGTCGTCGGTAGTCATGCCTTTGCGCCAGGAACTTTCACCGCATGAACGGTGCGTGGTGCCGGACCGGCCGAATTGGCTGAATCGATTGAGACAAAAGCCTCTTCAGGCGGCAGATCGTGCTGCCCGGCGGCGGACGACCGATGCGGCGAGTAAACGGCCCGGCGTAAATCCAGCCAGCGCTCGGGCATGGCGCTGCGCTCCAGCCAAAGCCAAAGGCTCGCTCCAGCTTGGTTTTCAAGCCGGAGCAGCAGCGCATGTTGAAAATCAGCAATGACCGAAACCTCCTGCTCGGTGGCGCCGGTCTTGTAATTGGCGCTTTTCCAACGCCAGGATTGACCATCCCAGGCGATTTGACCGCTAGGCATCTGGCGCCAGCTGAATTGCGCAGCAAAACCAGCGCCCAACACGGTCGCTATAGCCAATCCTATTCGCCAATCGAGTCGCCAAATGCCATAGCACCAACACAGTGCCGCGAGCACGCCAGCAAGCCAAAGGACTAGCAGAAAAATACCTACGAACCGCGAACGTTCCAGCGGATAGGCGACCGGTGGCGCGTTATGGCGATTCAAGAGCGGCAAAACCGGAAAAATACGGATGTCTGCCTGAGCGCGAAACCAGCGATCCTTAGACCCGCTTGAACACCAGCGTTCCGTTGGTGCCGCCAAAGCCGAAATTGTTTTTGACCGCGATTTCCAGCGAGGCGTCGCGCGCCGTGTTGGCGCAAAAGTCAAGATCGCATTGAGCATCTTGATTGAAGATATTGATGGTGGGCGGAATTTTTTGGTGATGCAAGGCCAATACGGTAAACACCGATTCAATGCCGCCTGCGCCGCCGAGCAAGTGGCCCGTCATCGATTTAGTCGAGCTTACGACCAGGTCTTTGGCGTGATGGCCAAAGGCGGCCTTGATGGCATTGGTTTCGTTCAGATCGCCCAGCGGCGTCGAAGTGCCGTGCGCATTGAGGTACTGCACCTGATCGGCATTGACGCCGGCATTTTTCAGCGCCATCGCCATGGAACGGCGCGGTCCGTCGATGTCGGGCGCGGTCATGTGATAGGCGTCGGCGCTCATGCCGAAACCGACGACTTCAGCGTAAATCTTGGCGCCGCGCGCCTTGGCGTGTTCATACTCTTCGAGCACCACCACACCGCCGCCCTCGCCCAGCACAAAGCCGTCACGGTTCTTGTCCCAGGGGCGAGAGGCTGTTTTGGGGTCTTCATTGCGGGTTGACAAGGCTCGGGCCGCGGCAAAACCGCCAACGCCCAAAGCCGACACCGTCGCCTCGGCGCCGCCGGCGATCATCACGTCGCAGTCGCCGTACTCGATCAGCCGGGCCGACAAACCGATCGCGTGAAGCCCCGTGGTGCACGCAGTGACGACAGCGATGTTCGGACCCCTGAAGCCGAACTTGATCGAGACATGCCCGGAAATCATGTTGATGATCGTCGCGGGCACAAAAAACGGTGAAATCCGGCGTGGCCCGCGATTGACCAATTCCGAATGCGTTTGTTCGATCGAAGGCAGTCCGCCGATGCCCGAACCGATATTGCATCCGATGCGCGTCGCCAGCTCGTCGTCCAGGGCGTCGCCGGTGGGCAAACCGCTGTCAGCCACTGCCTGAAAAGCCGCGGCCAGGCCCAAATGAATGAAACGATCCATGTGCCGGGCTTCTTTTTCGGGTATGTAATCCGTAATATCGAAACCCTTGACTTCTCCAGCGATCCTGCAAGCCAAGTTGCTTGCGTCGAACTGGGTAATCAGGTCGATGCCAGGCGTGCCGGCAAGCAAATTTGCCCAGGAATCGGCCACGGTGTTGCCAACCGGGCATACACAACCCAGACCTGTCACGACGACACGACGACGACTCATTCAATCATCCTGGAGAAAAAACGTGAAAAACCGCGGCTGTTTTTCCAGACCGATGGCGCCAAGGTGTGAAACCTCAGGCTTTTTGATGGCTCGTCGCGTAGTCGATCGCGTTCTGCACAGTGGTGATTTTCTCGGCGTCTTCGTCGGGAATCTCAATGCCAAATTCATCCTCCAGCGCCATCACCAGTTCGACAGTGTCAAGCGAATCGGCGCCCAGATCAGCCACGAAGGCCTTCTCGCTGGTCACTTGGCCTTCTTCGACGCCAAGTTGTTCGGCAATGATTTTCTTAACACGTGCTTCAATATCGCTCATAGTTCTCTCTGAGGGTTGTAAATCAATCCGTAATTTTAGCGCGTTAGGACCAACCGCCCAAGCACCGGGCCGGACGGATAAAAACCAGCTTCGATTTCATGTGTTGCAAGCTGCGCAAGCCGCTGTTGCGGTCCGGACCGGCGCAAGGTCGACGGCTACATGTACATGCCGCCATTGACGTGAATTTCCTGCCCTGTAATGTAAGCGGCCTGTGGACTGGCCAAAAAAGCGACGGCATGCGCAATGTCATGCGACTTTCCCAGGTGTCCAAGGGGGATCTGTTCGAGAAGCGCGCGTTGCTGCGCTTCGGACAAGCGGGCGGTCATGTCGGTCTCGATAAAGCCCGGCGCGACGCAGTTGACTGTGATATTGCGCGAGCCCAGCTCGCGCGCCAGCGCGCGCGTCATGCCGGCCACACCCGCCTTGGCGGCGGCGTAATTGGCCTGCCCGGCATTGCCCGACGCACCGACGACCGAGGTGATGTTGATAATGCGGCCGTAACGCTGCTTCATCATCGCCCGCATCACCGCCCGGCTCATCCGGAAAACGGCCTTGAGATTGGTGTCCAAAACGGCATCCCAGTCGTCGTCCTTCAAGCGCATCGCCAGCATGTCGCGCGTGATGCCGGCATTGTTCACCAGCACCTGCAGCCCACCATATTCGGCGATGATGCCCTCCACCAGGGCCTCGGCCTCGGCCGCGTCGTTCACATCGAGCGTCTTGCCGCCGCAACCGGGAAACGCAGCCAAAGCGCGGCTGATTTTTCCCGCGCCTTCGCCGGTGGTGGCCGTCCCTGTCACTTGCAGACCCTTCTTGGCCAGCTCCAGCGCGATCGCAGCGCCGATACCGCGCGAGGCACCGGTCACCAGCGCCACTTGTCCTTCGAACTTGATTTCGGTCATGTCAGCACTTCCTTGACTGCGGCCAGCGAGGCTGGGTCGAACAAGGCCACGCCCGTCAACGCCGGATCGATCCGCTTGACCAGACCGGCGAGCACCTTGCCAGGCCCGCACTCGACCAGGCTGGTCAGTCCTCGCGCCTTGATGGCCTGCACGCATTCAACCCAGCGCACGGGACCGAACGCCTGCCGATATAGCGCCGATCGAAGCGCCTCTGCGTTGGTTTCTGCGACCACGTCGATATTGTTGATGACCGGTATCCGTGGCGTCGAAAATTCGATTTCGGCCAGTTGCTCCTTGAGTTTTTCGGCCGCCGGCTTCATCAGGCGGGAATGAAAAGGCGCCGACACCGCCAAAGGCAAGGCCCGCTTGGCGCCGTTGGTTTTGAAAATTTCACAGGCTTTGTCCACAGCGGCCCTGCTGCCGGCAATTACGGTTTGCAACGGGTCGTTGAAATTCACCGCCTCGACGATTTCGGATGTGCCCGATCCGAACGTCCCCACGGCTTCGGCGCAACCCTCGATCACTCTGCTGGCGTCCATGCCAAGAATCGCCGCCATGGCGCCTGCGCCGACCGGAACGGCGCTTTGCATCGCCCGCGCACGCAGGCGCACCAGCGGCGCGGCCTGGGCCAGGCTCAGCGCGCCTGAAGCGACCAATGCGGAGTATTCGCCCAGCGAATGGCCCGCCACCACGGCGGGCGCCGCGCCTGTTTCAGCCATCCAGACCCGGTAGGCCGCAACGCCGGCCACCAGCATCGCCGGCTGGGTATTGCTGGTCAGGGCCAACGCCTCCTTCGAGCCATCACGGATCAGGCCGCCGATATCCTCGGCCAGCGCATCGGAGGCTTCCGCCACGGTTCGCACGACGGCTGGATGATTTCCCCAGGCGTTCAGCATGCCGACCGATTGGGATCCCTGGCCGGGAAAAATAAAGGCAAAGGGCTTCAAATGATGGCTCCGGTTATCGATCGCAGGAAAGATCGCATTGTAGAAAGGTGTCGAATGGCGACGCCGCGCCCATCCCGCTTGAGCCGCATCAATTCGAAAAATTTTCGATGCCGGCCCGCCTGAGCCTGAATCGCTTCGATGCCCATTGCGCGCCTGACCTTACAGTTTGAAAAAGCGCCGCCGTCGCCAGCCACGGGTCGACCAGATAATCCCAAAGATTGTTCGACTCCAGCACGCTGGCGCTCCATGCAAGCAGCGCCAGCCCCACGAGCAGCGGCAGCAGCCGCAGTCCTCTGGCCCAGGCAAGCGACGACAAGGCCAGCAGCGCCGTCCACATGCTCCAGGCGTCCCAGCCGCACCGATAGCTGTCCCAGTCGCCCCATCCCAGAGCCATGGGGTATAAAAACAGCGCAGCCGCCGCAATCGCCCCATTCAATGCCGTTTTTTCCCGCTGGATCATGGCCGGCAGCCCGGCCAGGCGCTGGCACAAGCCAAAACAAGCGAGCGCTACCAACGTGATGCTCAAGTCCGAGGTAATGCCGCGGACAAAGGCGAGCGGCGGCAAATGCGCCGCTCCCAACGGCAGCCACAGAACGACAAAACACAGCGCCGTACCCCACTTGGCCCGTTGCGAGACGCCATAACGGCTACCCAACAGCCGCAAGCAGCCGGCGCAGACCACCAGGTCGATGCCTAGCAGAGCCGCCAGATCATGGGGTGGCGGCAGTGGCATGGCTTGCGGCTGGCGAAGCAGCGCCAGGTTGAACGACCTGCAGGGGATCGAGCCGGATATGCTTGATGCGAGCTCGCTGCCAGGTGTACACCAGGTGCAAATAGCCGTCGCGGCTTTGCAGCAAATAAGGGTAGGAAAATTCCTGGGTGCAGGTGTACACGCCACACAACTGGCGTTGAGCGCTCGCGGCGTAAGCCTGAGCCTGCGCTTCGCTGGCGCCGCCGGCTTTTAATTCGCTTTGCAGCAGCGCCTCGAACCGCTGCGGTGAGAGTGCTATTCGCGGCGTGGCGGAAGATTCAATGACCCATGGGCTGACGCCGTCGAAAGAGCCTCCGGCGGTCGTGCGCAGCAAGGCCAGCGCTTCACGGCTATCGAGAACCGGGTTCAAGGCCAGCCACTGATCGCCGGTGTCGGTCACCACGCCGGCCAACGCCGAATCCGGATTGGGCCAGGCGGTGGCCCGGCTCGAAGACCATGTTTTTCCGGCGTCGCGTGTGTCCGACCTCATGACTGTGCCAGCGCCCGAACGCATGTAAATTTGCGCCTCCCTGGGATTTGCCGGCAGCGCCACCGGCTGCAGGCTGTCGTGACTTTCCGGAATTCGGATTTTGTCAAGTATTTGTCCCTGCGGATCGATGCGTAGCACTTCCGCGAACTTGGTCGCCAACTCGTGATAGACCGGCAGCCCGATCTGCCCATTCAGGTAAAAAAATGGCGCGCCCTTGACAAGGGTGCTGATATTCAGAAAGGGCGAGGTCACCAGCCTGCGGGGACTGCTCCAGCTGTTTCCCTCGTCAATCGAGCGCGCCCAGGTGATCGAGCTGCCGGCCCAGCCGCCCACGGAAACCGTCACCATCCAGAGCAGGAGCGATCCGTCAGGGGCATGCGAAATCACCGGGTTGCCGAGCTTTTTGACATAGCGCCACAGCGCCCGCTGAACCTGGCGGCGGTCGAACAGCGTGGTTTCGCCGCTCCACTGCAAGCTCGCCGGGTCCATGACGGAGGTCTTAATGACCACATCCCCTGCGCCTTCGCGCGAACCGGAAAACCACACCGCCCGCAGGCGACCGCCCAACAGTTCGACCAGGGACGCCGAATGCACGGCTTGCCCCGGCGCCGAGGAAACAAATCGGGCGTCGAAGCGAAAGCGGCCGTCGGGGGAAAGCTGTTGCGGCGGCGGCATCGCGCCGAAAGGCTGCGATGCTTCCAGAGCGCGCCTGGGCACGCCCGGCAGCACGGCAACGCGGTGTGAAATAGGCGCAAAGTTCGACGCCGGCTGACGTTTGGCGATTTTCCAGCCAGACAGCGCAAACGCCAGGACAAGCACTAGCGCTGCGAGTCGGTCCAGTCCGGGCATGGCGCCGAAAGTGCCGAAGTTCAATCGCCGACGAGTCTGTGATGGCGGAGTTGAAAAGCGCATGCCGCCATCTCAATACTGGAGAAGCACCGCACCCCAGGTGAATCCGCCGCCGACGCCTTCGAGCATAAGGGTGTCGCCTTTGCTGATCTTGCCGCTGCGAACCGCCTCGTCGAGCGCCAGCGGAATCGACGCGGCCGAAGTGTTGCCGTGTCGATCGACCGTGACGATGACTTTTTCGAAAGGAATCTTCAGTTTTTTGGCGGTGCTCTGCATGATGCGGATATTCGCCTGGTGCGGAATCAGCCAGTCGATATCCGCCACGGTGAGCCCGGCCTTGGCCAGCGTTGCGCGGGCAGCGCTTTCAAGCACGCCCACGGCCAGCTTGAACACCGCCTGCCCGTCCATTGTCAAGAGCGGGCTGCCCAGGATGACGCCCCCCGACACATTGCCGGGAACGCACAAAATGCCGACATGCCTGCCATCGGCATGCAAGTCGCTGGCAAGAATACCTGGCGTGTCCGACGCTTCCAGCACCACCGCGCCGGCGCCATCGCCGAACAATACGCAGGTGCTTCGATCGGAAAAATCAAGAATGCGGGAAAACACTTCGGCGCCGACCACCAGGGCCTTGCCGGCCGAGCCGGTCTTGATCATCGCGTCGGCCACCGTCAGCGCATACACGAAGCCGCTGCAAACCGCCTGGACGTCAAACGCCGGACAGCCGGAAATCCCCAGTTTGCTTTGCAAAATACACGCCGCCGACGGAAACACCATGTCGGGCGTCGAGGTCGCCACAATGATGAGGTCGATGTCGCCGGGCTGAAGGCCAGCCGCCTGCAGCGCGCTGTTGGCCGCCTCCACGCCCAGATCGCTGCTGGTGACGTCGGCCGCGGCGAAGTGGCGCGTCCTGATTCCGGTGCGCTCCACAATCCATTCATCAGTGGTTTCAACGCCTTTGGCAGCCAGTTCAGCCGCTAGATCGGCGTTGGTCAGGCGGCGCGGCGGCAGAAAGCTGCCGGTTCCGGTGATGCGGGAATAACGGGTCATCGATAGGCCTGCCGGTATTGAAACGGGTCAGTCAATGGGCGCGCAAGCGACTGCGGCCATCCCATTGACAAGCAATGTGGCTTTTTGTGCCGCCAGCAGTGGCGCGGCGTGGGCGATGCGTTCGCGAACTTTTTGCAGCAGGTCGTTTCGAGCGGCATCGTAAGCCCGGCTCAAAGCCTGCTCGAACGCAAAAATATCGGCCGAGCCATGGCTTTTGAAGACCAGCCCTCGCAGGCCGAGCAATGCGGCGCCGTTGTAGCGCCGGTGATCGAAGCGCGTTTTAAAAGCGGCCAGCACCGGATACGCCACAACGGCCGCCGCCCTGGTCAGGATATTGCGCGAAAACTCGGCCCTGATGAAGTCGCCGATCATGTGCGCCAGGCCTTCGCTGGTTTTCAGCGCCACATTGCCGACAAAACCATCGCAAACCACGATGTCGGTCGTTCCCTTGAAGATATCGTTTCCCTCCACATTTCCGAAGAAATTGATATCGCCCGACTCCGACGCGGCCCGCAGCAGCTTGCCGGCCTTTTTGATCATGTCGCCGCCCTTGATGGCTTCCTCGCCAATGTTGAGCAGGCCGACGCTGGGCGAAGGATTGCCCGCGATCGCCGTCACGAGCGCCGAGCCCATGACGGCGAACTGCAGCAGATGCTCCTCGGTACAGTCCACATTGGCGCCCAGGTCGAGCACGGTGGTCGCCCTGCCCGCGGCGTTCGGCAGCTGCGAGGCGATGGCGGGGCGGTCGATGGCATCGACGGTTTTGAGCACGTAGCGGGCGATGGCCATCAGCGCGCCGGTGTTGCCGCCCGACACAGCGGCATCGGCAACGCCGTCCCTGACCTGATTTACAGCCACCCGCATCGATGAATCCCTCTTGCGCCGCAGTGCGGTTTCGATCGAATCGTCCATCGTCACGAGCTCGCTGGCGGCGACGATCTTGCAACGCGGCTGCGCCTGCAGCCGCGGATGCAGCCGATGACCCCGCAGCACTTCGACCTGGCCAACGACCACGAGCTCGGCGTCCAGGTGAGACTCAAGAAATGCCAGAGCGGCCGCAAGAGTGACATCCGGGCCGATGTCGCCTCCCATGGCATCGACGGCGATTCTAATCATGAGCGGCCAGGTGCAGTCAGGGATGAGGATTCAGGCAAAACAAGCAAAAGAAAGGCCCGCAGGGCAAGTGCGGGCCTTTGTTTCAGGCGTGTGCGTTACGCTTCGGCTTTGGTTTTCAGCACCTTGCGGCCACGGTAAAAGCCGGTTGGGCTAATGTGATGCCGCAGGTGAATTTCGCCGGTGGTCGATTCCACGGCGATGCCCGGCACAGTCAGCGCATTGTGCGAGCGGTGCATGCCGCGTTTTGAAGGGGACTTTTTGTTTTGCTGGACAGCCATGTTTCGCTCCTGACGTGATGGGATGGTGGTGGTAAAACTGCGAACCGAATTTAAGCGTACGGTAAACCGCCGAAGCCAGGCCTCAGGAAAAAGGCTATCGCTTCGTTATTACCGTATTGGCGCGCCGAACCTTTAATTATAGCCCGTACCAAGGCATATCGCTCGAGTTGTTCGTCCAGTTGTCGCAAGCTTCTACGCAGCTGCTCAACGCGGGATGACATCACTGATTTTCCTTTTTAAGCTGCGATAGCACGGCAAACGGATTGGGTTTATCACCGGCGGGCGCCGCCAGCGTATCGTCGCCAGCCCGCATGACCGGCGCGGCAGGGCATGCGTCGTGCATGGGCACCAAGGGCAGCGCCATCAACAGCTCGTCTTCCAGCAAGGAAAGCAGATCGAACTGCGGCGCCATGACCAGCAGGTCTTCCTCGGACGCATCGTCCTCGGCCATGGCGATGTCTTCGCTTGCCACGAAGCGGTACCATCGATCGACTTCCAGCGGTGTCTGGACCGTTCCCATGCAGCGCTGGCAGGTCAGCGGAACCGATGTCTTGGCCAGCAGATGCAGCCAGACGTCATCTTCGGCGCCCGCACCTGGGCGGAGCTCGGCTCTGGCCTCCCAGTCAACGGCCAAATCGGGCTCGAGCGCCTGCACCTCCTGCGCAACGCGCTCCATATTCCGTAGCAAAGTGCTTTCAACGAGCGGCACGCCGGCCCGTGCAAAGGCCTGCATATTGAGCCGGCTGGCTTGAAGGGGTTTGGACATGCTGGCAGTGTAAGAGAATCAAGCGATGAATCCTGCCGCGCTTCGCTCTCCTGAAAAACCGCCTGGCCCGGCCGCCGCCCGCCCGCTGGTGCTCGCTTCCAGCTCACGCTACCGGCGCGAACTGCTGCGGCGTCTGGGTATCGACTTTGACGTGGCAGCGCCCGATGTCGATGAAACGCCGTTGCCCGATGAACCGCCAAGCGCTATGGCGATGCGTCTGGCATTGAAAAAGGCGCGCGCGGTTGCCAAGGACTTTCCGCACGCGGTCGTCATCGGCTCCGACCAGGTCGCCGACCTCGATGGCGCGCCGCTGGGCAAGCCCGGCAGCCACGACCGGGCCGTCGGCCAGTTGCGCCGGATGCGCGGCCGGACCGTGACTTTTCAAACCGCTGTGGCGGTGGTTTGCCTGGAAAGCGGCTTCGAGCAGGCGCGCCTGGCCGAAGTCAAAGTGAAATTTCGCGACTTGGGAGACGAAGAGATCGACACCTACCTGCGCGCCGAACAGCCGTACGACTGCGCCGGCAGCGCCAAGAGCGAAGGACTGGGAATCGCGCTGCTCGAATCCATCGAGAGCGACGACGCCACCGCGCTTATCGGCCTGCCCCTGATTCGCACCTGCGAACTGCTGCGATTCGCCGGCATCGACCCGCTTGGAAGCGGGCGATGAGCAAACGATGAGCAAAGGCAAGCTTTACCTGGTGCCGGCGCCGCTCGACTTCGGCTGCGATACGCAGGCGTCGCTTGCCGATGTGATGCCGCTGGAGACATTGCGGATCGCGGCCCGGCTGCCCTGCTGGATTTGCGAGAACGCGAAAAGCGCGCGCGCCTACCTCAAGCGGATCGACGAGTTGCAGCCCTTGCTGACGCCGATTCAAGCGCTGCGGATTCAGCAATTGCCGCGCGAAGTTCATAAAAAAGGTGACCATGGCGGCGACTTCGACGCGCGGCCGCTGCTTGCCGCGGCGCTCGAAGGCAGCGACATCGGCCTAGTCAGCGAAGCCGGCATGCCCGCCATCGCCGATCCGGGCTCTTCGGTGGTGCGTGCCGCGCATGACCTGGGATTGCAGGTGATGCCGTTGACCGGGCCGATGTCGCTGATGCTGGCGCTGGCGGCCAGCGGACTCAACGGGCAGAATTTCGCCTTCGTCGGCTACCTGCCACAGGACCCTGCGGGACGTGCTCAGCGCATCCGCGAGCTGGAATCGCTTGCGCTGAAAACCGGCCAGTGCCAGATTTTTATCGAAACGCCTTACCGCAACGCCGCGTTGCTGCAGGCGCTGCTGCAAACCTTGCAGAGCGCTACCCGGCTGGCGCTGAGCTGCGGGCTGACACTCGAAAAAGCCTGGAATTACAGCGCGCCGGCAGGCAGTTGGAAGAAAAACAAACCGCCCACGCCGCTTGACCTGCCGACGGTTTTTTGCATCGGGCGTTAGCAATACCGGGTTTGCGACGCAAAGGCGTAAAGATGCAAAGAACGCAAAGGGCGGAAAAAGTAATTTCAAATACTTTGCGACCTTCGCGCCTTCGCGTTGGAAGCTTTTACCCAGTATCAGCGAATCGCAGGAACCGCCTTGAATGCCCTGATCGCGCCCTCGCCCATCGCCGCGCCGAACTTCTTGGCCAGCCGCTCGGCCACGTTGTCGCGGCGCGTGTAGTCGATGATTTCCTCGGCCTTGACCACTTCGCGCGCCACATAGTCCAGATTGCCCAGCTGATCGACCAGGCCCAGCTCGACCGCCTGCTGGCCGCTCCAGAACAGCCCGCTGAACGTCTCCGGCGTTTCCTTCAGGCGCGCGCCACGGCCAGCTTTCACCACGGCGATGAATTGCTGGTGGATCTGGTTCAGCATTCCCTGCGCGAAGGCGCGCTGCTTGTCGTTTTGCGGGCTGAAAGGATCGAGAAACCCCTTGTTTTCGCCGGCGGTCAGCAGGCGGCGCTCGACGCCGAGCTTTTCCATCAAACCGGTAAAGCCGAAGCTGTCCATCAGCACACCGATGCTGCCGACGATACTAGCCTTGTCAACGAAAATCTTGTCGGCCGACACGGCGATGTAGTAGGCGGCCGAAGCGCAGGTTTCCTCGACCACCGCATAGACCGGTTTTTTATATTTGGCCTTCAGCCGCAAAATTTCGTCGTTCATCATGCCGGCCTGCACCGGGCTGCCGCCGGGCGAGTTGATGAGCAGCACGACCGC
>CAXSGT010000001.1:24613-65280 GCA_964236835.1 uncultured Polaromonas sp. | reverse complement strand
ATCGTCGTCGGCGTGCTGCTGGGCTTCCTGGTCGGCAGCTCGCGCCTGGCGTATGCGGCGCTGTATCCGCTGATGACGGCGTTCAACGCGCTGCCCAAGGCCGCGTTCGTGCCGATCCTGGTGGTCTGGTTCGGCATCGGCGCCGGGCCGGCGATTTTGACCGCCTTTTTGATCTCGTTTTTCCCCATCATGGTCAACATCGCCACCGGCCTGGCGACGCTCGAGCCCGAGCTCGAAGACGTGCTGCGGGTGCTGGGCGCCCGGCGCTGGGACGTGCTGATCAAGGTCGGCCTGCCGCGCTCGATGCCGTACTTCTATGGCTCGCTCAAGGTCGCGATCACGCTGGCATTCGTCGGCACGACGGTGTCGGAGATGACCGCGGCCAACGAAGGCATCGGCTACCTCTTGATTTCCGCCGGCTCGGCCATGCAGATGGGCCTGGCGTTCGCCGGCCTGATGGTCGTCGGCGCGATGGCGATGGCGATGTACGAGCTGTTCAGCTTCATCGAAAAGCACACCACCGCCTGGGCGCATCGCGGCACGCAGGGCGGATGAACCGGTAAAACGCTCTGCCCTTGATACGCTACTGATTCGATAGCTGTTCAAGCATACGCAGCATGCCAAAAAGCCGCTTTTTATCAGTAAAACTTGGTTTCAGGCGATTTTGGCCATCCCGAACACTTCGCTTTCGCCGTTGCGGGCCAGCAAGTCCATCAGCTTGCGCCGAATCATGATGCCGGGCCGGTCGGAGTCCATCGAATATTCGACACCGCGCCGGCGCAGGTCCACCAGCGCGTCGGGGTCGGTGGCTTCCAAAATATCCTTGTCCTCGCGCGTGATTTCATCGTCGAAATCGATCAGCATTTGCGCCGGGCAGTCCGCTTCGCTGTCGTTGCGAAACAGCCACTGGCACAGCTGCATCCGGCCGTCGTCGATCGGCGTAAAGCAGTTGATGATGATGTGCCGGATGCCCGATGGATATTCGATGTCGAGCCGCCGCGAAAACGGCAGGAAGTAGGCGTTGCGCATGTGCCGCTGCGTGATCGCGCCGGTGACGCCGCTGATGCGCTGGAATTTTTCCGGATTGGCGGCGTCGATCACCGTCTCGGCATAGAAGCCAGTGTCGTTTTCGACCAGCTCGTACCGGCTCGGCTTGGGCGAGGCCGCCACGCCGAACGTCGCCCGGTGCACAAAGCTGAAGTGCGAATTGTCAAAAGAGTTTTCCAGCGCCCGCATCGGGCTGGTTGCCCACTGTTCGTAAAACTGGAAGATGGTGCGGTAGCCGGGATCGGAGAACTCGGGCATCTCCGGCAAGTCGGCGACCGGCTCCTCCAGCGCGACCCAAGCATAGCCGTAACGCGCCGTGCAGCGGTGGGCGGTGGTCCTGTAGTCGGGCGGCACGGCGCGTTCGGCGGGGTACTGCGGAATTCGCACCACCGTGCCGGCGCGGTCATAGGTCCAGCCGTGGTAGGCACACTGAAGATGGCCCTGGCTGCAAGCCTGCCCTTCGGCATCGACACATCGCCCCTTTGAAAGCCGGGCGGTACGGTGGCAGCAGCGGTCGCGCAGGGCCGCGGGCTGGCCCTCGGCATCGAGAAACAGCACGATGCGCTCGCCTAGAAGGGTAAAGGGTTTGGGGCCGGCGGCCAATTCGGTCAAAGGCATGACGGCATGCCAGAACTTGCGGAAAACGGGTTGTTGGGTGACCAGCATGAAGCGCTCCTGATTTGGAAAATGAACCAGGAGCAATTCCCGGCCGGCATACAGCAATGCCGCACACCGGATGAACGCTTCTACTCCCGAAAAACGAGCAGCAATTATCGGGCCAGACACTCTGTTGAAGCGGTGGGGCGCTGATCACAATCTGGCACGCGATATGCGTACAGCGCAAGCAAGAGTAGAAGCGTTCAGTGGTCCTGAAAACCTGAAATCCCGTTCTCAGGATCGCCCGGAAATTGCTCTTGAACAACCAAACCTCCCTGCGATGGGGCTTGGATCTTCATGAACCATGACTGGAACCTTTTATGAAACGCCGTTTATTCGTTGGCAGCGCCTGTGCCTTAGCCCTTCCCTCTGTCTGGGGTCAATCCGCACCCAAACTCACTCCTGTGAAGTTCACGCTCGACTTTCGCGTCAGCGGGCAAACCTCGCCGTTCTTCCTGGCGCAAAGCCTGGGTTACTACCGAGACGAAGGGCTTGATGTCACGATCGACGTCGGCGCCGGCTCGGTGGCTTCCATCACACGAATCGCCAGTGGCGTTTACCAGATGGGCCTGGGCGACATCACGGGCTTGATTGAATTCAACGCGCAAAATCCGGGCACGCCGATGGTGCAGGCGGTGTACCAGTATTACAACCGCGCCCCGTTCGTGATCATCGGCCGGAAAGACCGTGGCATCACATCCGAATTCAGCAGCCTTGAAGGCAAGCGCATCGCCGCCGCCGCGGTCGAATCCACGCGCCGGGTCTGGCCGATAGTGGCGAAAAAACTCCGCGCCAAGCCTGATTTCTTCAACTGGATCACGACCGATTTCAGCGTGCGCGACAACGTCATGGTGCGCGGCGACGTCGATGGCGCCACCTATTTTCACGACTCCGCCGTGTCGCTGTTTTCGCGCATGAACCCGAAGGAGCTGTCGGTGCTGCCTTACTCGAAAGCCGGCGTCAACCTCTATGGCAACGCGATTCTGGCCAGCAGCAACCTCATCGCGCAAAACCCGAAACTGGTGGCGGGGTTTCTGCGCGCCACCAACCGCGCCATCGTGGCGACGTTCGCGGATCCGATGCCGGCGATCGCCGCCACGCGCCAGCGAGAACCCATCCTCGACGAAAAGGTCGAGCTGGAGCGCTGGAAGCTCACGTCCCAGTATGTGGGCGCCGCCGACACGCGCGGACACGGCCTGGGCGACATCCGCAAGCTCTACCTTGAGCAGCAGGTCGATGACGTGAGCGATACCTTCAGCCTCAAAACCCGCCCCAGCGCCGACAGCATCTTCAACCTCTCCATGCTGCCGCCCAGGGCCGAACGGATGGTCAGGGCATGAGCGGCGCCGGCACGCCGGCGGGCTCCAGCGAACACGGCATCGCCGAGCGCGACCAGCGCTATCTGCGGCAGGCCATCGACTGGTCGCACATCGCGCGCCAGCGCGGCAACCGTCCATTCGGCGCGGTCATCGTTTCGGACGCCGGCGAGGTGCTGGCGGAGGCTTATTGCAACACTGGCGAAACCGGCGACTGCACCGGTCATGCCGAAACCAACGCCGTGCGCCTTGTCGGCCCCCGCATCGGTCGCGAGGTGCTGAAGCACGCCACGCTTTACTCATCCGCGGAGCCGTGCGTGATGTGCGCAGGCGCCATCTTCTGGTCCGGCATCGGGCGCGTGGTGTTCGGCATTGACGCCCTTAGCCTGCGCGTTTTTCGGGGCGAGCGCGAGGAGCAGCGCGACGCCGAGTTGTCATGCCGGGAGGTGTTCGCCGCGTCGCGCCACCCGATCGAGTGCATCGGCCCCGCTTTGCTGGAAGAGTCCAGCGTGCCGCACCGCGGGTTCTGGAAGGCCTGAGCCTAAAGAAAGCGCTCCAGCAGCCGGCGCGACGCCCGGTCGAGCGCCGTCATGTCGGCGATGCTGTATTGCACGCCCTCGCTGCCGCCGATCAGCAAGGAACCGTTTTTCAGCCGCCGGATGTCCTCCTCGCCCTTGAGCACGAAAGACGTGTCGCCCCGGTCGGTCTCGACCGTCCAGACGCTGGGCGTGCCGAACGACGAGACGCCGACCAGGCGCGTGATTTCAGGCATGAAATCGCGCAGCGCCAGCTCGCCCAGCAACAGCAGGCGCGCCGGCTCTGGCAGGCTGTCCAGGTGGTCGATCCAGAGCAGCTCGCGCCCATCGGTGCCGACGAGCGAAATGCCTTCGTCGGGCGCCGTCAGCGGAAACGCCCTGATCGGCAGCACGCCGTCGTGCGCCCGGCCGTCGGCGCCGCTGAAGAGCAGCCGGCCGTCGGGCTGGCGCAGCAGCCCGAACACTGGCGCATCCGCCGGCGCATCCACAGAAGGATCGGCCGGCGTGGCGGGCGGCATGCGAGTCATCATGCGATTATTTCCTTCGTCAAGAATTTGGCTGTTCCAGCGTCGCGGCGCGTTCGGGCATGGTCTCAGGCGCCTTCGGCCTGCTGCGAGGCGCGCTGGGCGAGATGCGCGAGCTGCGATGTCGCCACGGCGGCGCGAATGTCGCCGCCGTCCTCGATTCCGCGGTCGTCCTCCTCGGTATCGACCTGCCGGGCCTGCGCTTCATAGAGCCGCCAGTAGTGGCCCCGGCGCGCGATCAATTCGTCGTGCGGGCCGACCTCGACGACCCGCCCGCGGTCCATCACCACCAGCCGGTTCGCCCGGCGCAGCGTCGACAGCCGGTGGGCGATGGCGATCGTCGTGCGGCCCTGCACCAGGTTGTCGAGCGCGCGCTGGATTTCCTTTTCGGTTTCGGTATCGACCGACGACGTCGCCTCGTCCAAAATCAGGATGCGCGGGTCGATCAGCAAGGCGCGCGCGATCGAGATGCGCTGGCGCTCGCCGCCCGACAGGCCCTGGCCGCGCTCGCCGACCAGCGAGTCGTAGCCCTGCGGCAGCCGCAAAATGAACTCGTGCGCATGCGCCGCGCGCGCCGCGGCGACAATCTCGGCGCGGCCGGCGGCGGGGTTGCCGTAGGCGATGTTTTCGGCGATGGTGCCGAAGAACAAAAACGGCTCTTGCAGCACCAGCCCGATATGGCGGCGATAGTCGGCGACGCCAAAGCGCCGGATGTCGGTGCCATCGACTTCGATGCCGCCTTCGCTGACATCGTAGAAACGGCACAGCAGATTGACCAGCGTGCTTTTGCCCGAGCCGCTGTGGCCGACCAGGCCGATCATCTCGCCCGGCCGGATGCGCAGGTCCAGGCCATGGATGACCGAGCGGTTGCCGTAGCGAAAACCCACCGCCTTCATCTCGATGCGGCCGCGCAGCGCGCCGATCGCCACCGGCTGCGCCGGCTCGGGCACGTTCGAGACATGGTCGAGGATGTCGAAAATCCGCCTGGCGCCGGAAGCGGCCTTCTGCGTCACCGACACGATCCGGCTCATCGAGTCGAGCCGGCCGTAGAAGCGGCCGATATAGGCGATGAAGGCGGTCAGCACGCCGAGCGTGATGCGATGGCGCGTCATCAGCCAGATGCCGAAGGCCCAGACCACCAGCAGGCCGATCTCGGTCAGCAGCGACACCGTCGGCGTGAACAGCGACCAGACGCGGTTGAGCTTGTCGTTGACTTCCAGGTTGTGCCGGTTGACGTCGCGAAAGCGCAGCGCCTCGCGCCTTTCCTGGGCGAACGCCTTGACGACGCGAACGCCGGGAATCGTGTCGGCGAGCACGTTGGTGACTTCGGACCAGACGCGGTCGATTTTCTCAAAACCCGCGCGCAGCTTGCCGCGAACCACATGGATCATCCAGCCGATGAACGGCAGCGGCACCAGGGTCGCCAGCGCCAGCCAGGGATTGATCGACAGCAGGATCGCCGCCGTCATGCATATCATCAGCACGTCGGTGGCGAAGTCCAGCGCATGCAGCGACAAAAACACGCAGATGCGGTCGGTTTCCGAGCCGATGCGCGACATCAGGTCGCCGGTGCGCTTGTTGCCGAAATAGTCGAGCGACAACGCCATCAGGTGGTCGAACGTCGCGGTGCGCAGGTCGGCGCCGATGCGCTCGGACACCAGCGCCAGCAAATAGGTGCGCGCCCAGTTCAGCCCCCAGCCCAGCAGCGCCGCGCCGAGCAGGCCGCCCAGGATCAGCGCGACCCTGCCGGCGTCGATCGGACGGCCGTTCTGGAACGGGATCAGGATGTCGTCCATCAGCGGAATCGTCAGGTAGGGCGGCACCAGGGTGGCGGCGGTCGAGGCCAGCGTCAGCAAAAAGCCCGACAGCAGCTGCCAGCGGTAGGGACGGGCGAAGCGCCACAGCCGGAGCAGCACCCAGGTCGAGGGCGGCGCGCGCAGCTTGCGCGCGCAGGCCGGGCAGGCTTCGCCGCCTGCGGGCAGCGGCAGATCGCATTCGGGGCACAGCGCCTCGTCATGGCCGCTGGCGCCTGGCGGCGCCGACTGCTGCCGGGAAAACAGCCGCACCAGCCGCAGCGCATGGACATTGCCGCCCAGCGTAAAGCGCCACCGGGCGAGCAGCCGCGGCGCGCCGGCGCGCAGCTCGTGCAGTTCCAGCGTCCCGACGCCGGCGTGGTCGGACTGCCTGAGCTCCAATTGCCTGGTGTCCGGGCCTAGGGTTGCCGCGGTCCTCGCCGCCGGCCAGCTGAACCAGTCGCCCTCGGCGCTGCGCGCCAGCAAGCGCTGGTTGGTCAGGGCCAGCAGGCCGGGCGCGAAACGGAGTTGCGAATCCAGGTCAACCACCAGAGTGCAAAGGACGTTCTCTTGGGCATCGAGCTGCGCGCGCAGACCTGCCAGTTCGGCATCGGCGGCGCTGGCGTTTTCCACAGGGTGGTTATGTTGCATCTTGTTATGAGTTCTTCGCCGATGTGCCCTGCGGTTGTCCTCCTTCCGCCGGCCCGGTTTTCAAGTTCGCGCGTGCGGGACGACGCCGCGGGCAGCCGTCGCAAACCGGGATTTTCGCCGATGCGCTTTGCCGCCCGACATGCCGATCGCCGATCGCCCCGCCGGCCGGCCGCGCAAACCGCCCGGCCAACGCTTGAGAGTCGTCGCTTTCACACCGGCCCTGGCGCGTGATTCGCGGTCCAGTGATCAAAACGCCGCGCCGCCCCGACCGGTTGACCTCCAGCCGCCGCCGCGAATCCCCATAAATCGCCAGCCATGAGCAAACACGACGATATCGAACTGCTGCGCATCAATTATTTGCGCGGCCCCAACATCTGGACCTATCGCCCGGTACTCGAAGTCTGGCTTGACCTGGGTTCGCTGGAGGAGTTCCCGAGCAACCTGCTGCCCGGCTTCAACGAGCGGCTGCTGGCGCTGCTGCCGGCGCTGCTGGAGCACCACTGCGGCGTCGGCGAGCGCGGCGGCTTTCTGCAGCGCCTGAACGAAGGCACCTGGGCGGGCCATGTGCTCGAGCATGTGGTGATCGAGCTGCTGAACCTGGCGGACATGCCCACCGGCTTCGGCCAGACCCGAGGCACCCGCCGCAAGGGTGTCTATCGCATGGTGTTTCGCGCCCGCGACGAGCAGGTCGGCCGCGCCGCGCTGGCCGAGGGCCACAAGCTCTTGACGGCCGCGATCCACGGCGAGGCTTACGGCCGGGGCGACCTGCTCGAGGCGATCAAGAGCATCCGCAACCGGGTCGATGACTGCTACCTCGGCCCCAGCACGGCGGCGATCGTCGCGGCCGCGACGGCGCGCGGCATTCCGCACATCCGGCTGAACGACGGCAACCTGGTGCAGCTCGGCCACGGCGCCAGCCAGCGGCGCATCTGGACGGCCGAAACCGACCTGACCGGCGCCATTGCCGAGGGCATCGCGCACGACAAGGACCTGACCAAAAGCCTGCTCGCCACCTGCGGCGTCCCGGTGCCCGAAGGCCAGGTGGCGGGCAGCGCGGGCGAGGCCTGGGACGCGGCCCTAGATATCGGCCTGCCGGTCGTCGTCAAGCCGTCCGACGGCAACCATGGCCGGGGCGTGTCGCTTGAGCTGAACACGCGCGAAGAAGTCGAGGCCGCGTTTTGCCTGGCCGAGCCGCACGGCAGCGAGGTCATGGTCGAGCGCTATGTGCGCGGCCGGGAGCACCGGCTGCTGGTCGTCGGCGGGCGCGTCGTCGCGGCAGCGCGCGGTGAAATCGCCTCGGTCACCGGCGACGGCGGCCGGACGGTGGCGCAACTGGTCGAGGCGCAACTCAACACCGACCCGAGGCGCGGCCCGGGCGAGGACTTTCCGCTCGGCCTGATCGACATTCTGGGCGACGGCGCCATCGACCTCGACCTGCGGCGCCAGGGACTGGGGCCCCAGGCCGTTCCGGCGACCGGCCAGCGCGTGCTGATCCAGCGCAACGGCAATGTCGCCATCGACTGCACCGATGAAGTGCATCCCGAGGTCGCGCATGTCGTCGCGTTGGCCGCGCGCATCGTCGGGCTCGACATCGCCGGCGTCGATGTCGTCGCCGAGGACATTTCCCTGCCGCTGCAGCGCCAGGGCGGCGCGGTCGTCGAGGTCAACGCCGGACCCGGACTGCTGATGCATCTGAAGCCGGCGCAGGGCGGACCGCGACCGGTGGGACGCGACATTTGCAACCACTTGTTCCCGCCGGGCGCCCAGACGCCGGACCACGGCCGGCTGCGCGGCGCCGGCAATATTGGCAATCCCGGCGGTTTTGGCAACGACGGCCGCATCCCGATCGTCGGCATTTGCGGCTCCGAAGGCACGCTTGACATTGCGCGGATGGTCGCCTGGCTGCTGCATTTGTCGGGGCGCCGGACCGGACTGGCCTGCGCCGACGGCTTGTTTCTCGACCAGCGCTGCGTCGATGCGCTCGACGCCACCGGCTGGGAAGCGGGCCAGCGCCTGCTCATCAACCGCAGCGTCCAGGCCGCCGTTTTTGAAAACCGCGCCGACACGATCTTGCGCACCGGCCTGCCTTACGACCGCTGCCGCGTCGGCGTCGTTACCGACCTGCGCGGCGCCGCCGGCCTGGCGGAATTCGACATCACCGACGACGACCAGATGTTCCGCGTCCTGCGCTCGCAGGTCGATGTGGTGCTGCCGGGCGGCGCCGCGCTGCTCAACGCCGCCCATGCCGAGCTGGCCCGGATGCGGCCGCTTTGCGACGGCGAAGTCATTTTCTACGGCAGCCCTCCGGACGACGCGGCCGTCGCCGCGCACCGCGGCGAAGGCGGCCGCGCGCTGTACCTGCGCCAGGGCCAGGTCGCGCTGGCCACCGGCGCGGCGGAAACGGCATTGCCGGGGCTGGGCAAAGTCGCAAGCTGGCGCAAGCGGCACGGCCGCGCCGGCATTTCCGACAGCGCCGTGCTGGCCGCCGCCGGCGCCGCCTGGGCGCTCGATATTCCGCTCGAATTGATCGGCGCCGGCATCGAAGCGTTCGAGCCGGCGGGCAAAGATATGACCACGAGGGACCACTGATGGACGTCAGCCGCATCCGGGCGCTGCGCGGGCCCAACCGCTGGAGCCGGCGCACGGCGCTCGAAGCGGTCGCCGTTTGCGCCGCGGGCGAACGCGCGATCGACGGCCTGCCCGGTTTCGAGCCGCGCGTGCGCGCGCTCTTTCCTGCCATTGGCGCGCTGCGCCAGCCCGCGCCGGCCGGGCCGATTTCGCTGGCGCATGTGCTCGAAGCGGCGGCGCTCGGGCTGCAGGCGGCCGCCGGCTGCCCGGTCACTTTCAGCCAGACCGCCGCCACGGCCGATCCAGGCACCTACCAGGTGGTCGTCGAATACGGCGAGGAGGCGGTCGGGCGCCGGGCGATCGAGCTGGCACAGGCGCTGATCGATGCCGCGCTGCGCAGCCAGGGCTTCGAGCTCGAAGCGGCCATCGCCGGTTTGCGCGAGCTCGACGAAGACGAGCGGCTGGGGCCGAGCACCGGCGCGATCGTCGATGCCGCCGTGGCGCGCGGCATTCCGTTTCGCCGCCTGAGCCGGGGCAGCCTGGTCCAGCTCGGCTGGGGCGCGCGCCAGCGCCGCATCCAAGCCGCCGAGATCGACAGCACCAGCGCCGTCGCCGAGTCGATCGCGCAGGACAAGCACCTGACGAAAAAGCTGCTGCGCGCCGCCGGCGTGCCGACGCCGCTGGGCCGGCCGGTCGCAAGTGTCGACGACGCCTGGGCGGCGGCGCTCGAGGTCGGCCTGCCGGTGGTGCTCAAACCCAATGGCGGCAACCAGGGCAAGGGCGTGACGGTCAACATCCAGGCGCGCGAGCAGTTCGAGTTGGCGTTTCGGGAAGCCGCGGCTTATGGCGGCGTCATGGTGGAAAAGTTTTTGCCGGGCTGCGATTATCGCCTGCTGGTGGTCGGCGACAAACTGGTCGCCGCGGCCCGGCGCGAGCCGCCGCAGGTGCTCGGCGACGGCCGCCGCAGCGTGCGCGAACTGGTCGAGGCCGTCAACCAGGACCCGAGGCGCGGCGCGGGCCACGCCACGTCATTGACCAAAATACGCTTCGACGACATCGCCCTGGCCAGCCTGCGGGCGCAGCGGCTCACGGCTGCATCGATTCCTGTCAAGGGACAGTGCGTCATTTTGCGCAACAACGCCAACCTCAGCACCGGCGGCACCGCGACCGATGTGACCGACGAGGTGCATCCGCAGGTGGCCGCCCGCGCGGCGGCGGCGGCGCAGATGGTCGGCTTGCACATCTGCGGCGTCGATGTGGTCTGCGAAAGCGTTTCGCGCCCGCTGGAATCGCAAAACGGCGGCGTGGTCGAGGTCAACGCCGCGCCCGGGCTGCGGATGCACCTGTCGCCGTCTCACGGCAAAGGGCGCGCGGTGGGCGCGGCGATGATCGACGCGCTGTTCGCCGCCGGCGACAACGGCCGCGTTCCGGTGGTCGCCGTCACCGGAACCAACGGCAAGACCACCACCACCCGCCTGATCGCCCACCTGCTGACGGCGCAGGGCCATCGCTGCGGCATGACCACGACCGACGGCGTTTACGTCGATGGCCGGCAGATCGACAGCGGCGACTGCAGCGGCCCGAAGAGCGCCAAGGCGGTGCTGATGCATCCGGACGTCGATGCCGCCGTCTTTGAAATCGCGCGCGGCGGCATTTTGCGCGAAGGCCTGGGCTTCGATCGCTGCGAAGTCGCCGTGGTGACCAATATCGGCGGCGGCGACCATCTGGGGCTCAATTTCATCGCCACCGCCGAAGAACTGGCGGCGCTCAAACAAGTGGTCGTGCAGAACGTGCCAAGGCCCGGCTGGGCCGTGCTCAATGCGGCCGATCCGCTGGTGGCGGCGATGGCCCGGGCCTGCGCCGGCAGCATTATTTTCTTTGCGGCCGACCGCCATCATCCGCTCATGGCCGCGCATCGGGCGCAGGGCCGGCGCACCGTGTATATCGACGGCGCCATGCTCGAAGCCGCCGAGGGCGCGCGCGTCGAGCGCATCGCGCTGGCCGCGATTCCGGTCACGCGCGCGGGAAGCATCGGCTTTCAGGTCGAGAACGTCATGGCCGCGGTGGCGGCGGCCTGGGCCGCCGGCGTCGATTGGAGTGCGATCAAAAGCGGCCTGGCCAGCTTCGCCTGCGACGCGCAAAACGCCCCCGGCCGATTCAATGTGATGGACTACGCCGGCGCGACGGTGATTGCCGACTATGGCCACAACACCGATGCCATGCGGGCGCTGACCGCGGCGGTCGATGCGATGCCGGCGCGGCGCCGCAGCGTCGTGATCAGCGGCGCCGGCGACCGGCGCGACAGCGACCTGATCGACCAGACGGCGATTCTGGGCGCCGCCTTCGACGAGGTGATCCTGTACCAGGACGCGGCGCAGCGCGGCCGCGCCGACGGCGAGGTGATGGCGCTGCTGCGCCAGGGCTTGAACCACGCCAGCCGCACAGTGCGGATCGACGAGGTGCGCGGCGAGTTCGCCGCCATCGACACGGCCTTGGCGCGGCTCGGCGCCGGCGACCTGTGCCTGATCCTGGTCGATCAGGTGCACGAAGCGCTCGACCACCTGGCGCTGCGGGTCAGGCAAGCGCGGCAGCTGCGCGACGCTTGAGAGAAAAACAGCCCTCAACGCGGAGGGAAGGAGTACGCGGAGGACGCGGAGCAAGAGAAAACTAATATGAAATCTTTATTTCCCTCCGCGCTCTCCGTTTTTTCCGCGTTGAAGGAATTTGCTCTATAGAACGACAACCAGCGAAATTCCTAAGAAATAATGGTCAAAAGTGGCTTTTGCGCATATAGGGCGGTCATAAACAGCTATAACAATAATAGCAACCGCCGTTTGCCGCCGGCTGGAGCAACGCTAAACTGCCGCCATGACCTGGAACGCGGCGCTCGCACTCGACTACACCCGCCAGGCCGGTAAAACCGTCGCCCGCTTTCGCCACGACGGCCCGCTGCGCATTTTGCAAAGCCTGTATCCGGAGGGCGAGGCGATTTGCCACAACGTCATCGTCCATCCGCCGGGCGGCCTGGTCGGCGGCGACACGCTCGACATGGCATTTTCGCTTGGGGCCGGCGCCCACGGCCTCGTCACCACGCCCGGCGCGACGCGCTTTTACCGCTCCGCCGGCGCGCTCGCGCTGCAACGCGTTGACATCGTGCTTGAGCCGGAGGCGCGAATGGAATGGCTGCCGCTCGAAGCGCTTTGCTATAGCGGTTGCCTGGCCGAAAATCGGCTGACGATGCGGCTTGCGCCCGGCGCCGAGATGCTGGGCTGGGATGTGACCGCTTTCGGCCTGCCCGCCGCCGGCCAGCCGTTCGAGCGCGGCAGCTTGCGCCAGCACATCGAGGCGCCGGGCGTCTGGCTCGAGCGGGCGAACATCGCCGCCACCGACGCGCGGCTGATGAACAGCCCCTTGGGCCTGGCGGGCCAGCGCTGCATGGCGACGCTTTTTTTCATCGCCGGCGGCCCGCTGGCGCGGCTGCGCAGGCAGCAGGCGCTGGACTGCGCCAGAGAGCTCATCGAGGCGCATTCGCTGCACCGGACGGCGGGCGCGACCAGCCCGAGCGCTCAAGTCGTCGTGGTCAGGGTGCTGGCGCCGCTGGTCGAGCCGGCGATGGCCTTGCTGCGGCAAATCCGGCAAGCCTGGCGCCGCCATTTCTGGCGGCTGGACTCGCCGCCACCAAGAATCTGGTCGATGTAGCGCTAAGGACGAATCCGGCCAAATCGGCGGCGTTTTCGAGCCGGTGACTGGCGTCAAAGCCAAGCCCCAAGTTGGCACTGCAAGAACAGTCCTACATTCGCATTGGCAATACTTACTTCTTGAAACACAGTGTTTCCTGTCATCACTTTGCATCGGGCGGCTGGATATTAGAGAGGAAACTTTTTCTCAGGAGCTCGACATGGCTATTTCCAATTTTTCAGGCAGCTCGCGTTTTGCACGGCTGAACCGCCTTGGCAAGGGAGTAAGCTTTTTTGGCCTCACGGCCGCGTTGGCCCTGACCGCCGCGACCGCGCAGATCGCGTCGGGAACCACCGGAATCGACGCGACCGGCAACGCCGGCAGTGAAATGGCCGCTTGCGCCAGTGGCCAAACCCAGCAAGCCCGGGAAACCTGCATGACCGAAGCCAGAAACGCCAATGCCGACAAGCGCGCCGGCAAGCTCGACAATGCGGGCGGACAATTCGGCGCCAACGCGGCGCAGCGCTGCAACGCATTGACGGGCGAGGACAAAGTCGCCTGCGAAGCCCGCGTTGTCGGCATCGGCAGCACGCAGGGCAGCGTTGCCGGAGGCGGTGTGATTCGCAAAGTCGAAACCGTGGTTGTTCCGAGCGATGGATCAACGGTGCGCGTTCAGCCGCAGACCGATTCGATCGTGGTCATTCCCGCTGCCAGGTAGGTCAGCGCTTCGATCCGGATCAAATTGCGACCAGTTGCCGGACGCCTTCGGCTTGCATGCTGCTTCCCAAGCCTCGCGCGATAACTTCGCCGCGCTCCATGACGAGGTAGTCGTCCGCGAGTTCTTCGGCGAAGTCGTAATACTGCTCGACCAGCAAAATCGCCATATCGCCGCGGTCGGCAAGCATGCGAATCACGCGGCCGATGTCCTTGATGATGCTCGGCTGGATGCCTTCGGTCGGCTCGTCGAGTATCAGCATCCTGGGTTTGGGCGCCAGTGCGCGCGCGATCGCAAGCTGCTGCTGCTGGCCGCCCGACAGGTCGCCGCCGCGGCGGCCCAGCATCTGCTTGAGCACAGGGAACAGATCATACAATTCGGCCGGAATGGGCTCGCTAGCGCGCTTGTAAGCCAGTCCCATTCGCAGGTTTTCTTCAACGGTCAACCGTGCGAAGATTTCACGCCCCTGCGGCACGAAGCCGATGCCGGCGCGGGCGCGCTGGTAGGGCGTCGAATTCTGAATTTGCCTGCCGTCCAGTTCAATGGTGCCGGTTTTGATGGGGACCAGCCCCATCAGCGACTTGAGCAGCGTGGTTTTGCCGACGCCGTTGCGGCCCAGCAGCACCGTGACCTTGCCAAGGTGGGCTTGCAGGCTGACATCGCGCAGGATGTGCGAGCCGCCGTAGTATTGGTTGATGTGTTTGACGGTCAGCATGCGCTCATTCCTCGATCAATTGCGGCGTTGCGCGAGCTCATCGCCCCAGATACACCTCGATCACGCGCTCATCGGCCTGCACCTGATCGAGCGTTCCCTGCGCCAGCACGGCGCCATCGCACAGCACCGTGACAATTTCCGAAATCGTCCGGATAAAGCTCATGTCGTGCTCGACCACCATCAGCGAATGCCTGCCCTTGAGCGTCAAAAACAGCTCGGCGGTGCGCGCCGTTTCCTCATCGGTCATGCCGGCGACCGGCTCGTCGAGCAGCAGCAGCTTCGGGTCCTGCATCAGGAGCATGCCGATTTCCAGCCACTGCTTTTGGCCGTGGCTCAAATTGCCCGCCAGCCGGTTGACACTGTCCGCCAGCTGAATCGTCGCCAGGATGTCGGCCAGCCGGTCGCTTTGCGCCGAGTCCAGCCGGAAAAACATCGACGCCCTCACGTCTTTTTGCGTCTTGAGCGCGAGTTCGAGGTTCTCGAACACCGTCAGGTGCTCGAAGACCGTCGGCTTCTGGAACTTGCGGCCGATGCCGAGCTGGGCGATCTCGGCTTCCTTGTAGCGCAGCAAATCGATCGTGCTGCCGAAAAACACCGTGCCTTCGTCGGGCCGGGTCTTGCCGGTGATGATGTCCATCAGCGTCGTCTTGCCGGCGCCGTTCGGGCCGATGATGCAGCGCAGCTCGCCGGGCGCGATGTCCAGGCTCAGCTTGTTGATCGCCTTGAAGCCGTCGAAGCTCACGCTCACATCCTCTAGGTACAAGATGCGGCCATGCGACATATCGACCTCGCCCGGCGTGGTGAGACGACCGGCGCTGGCATTGCGCCCGCCCGATTCGGTATCGTGCGCCCCGCGCGCCGCAGCCCGGCGCGCGCCCTCCTCCAGCAGATCGGGCGTCATGCGGAGGCCTTCCAGCGCAGTTTTTTCACCAGCCCGACCACGCCGTCGGGCAGAAAAAGCGTCACGCCGATAAAGAGCAGGCCGAGAAAATAAAGCCAGAATTCCGGATAAGCCACCGTCAGCCAGCTTTTCGCGCCGTTGACGATAAAGGCGCCGACGATCGGCCCGATCAGCGTGGCGCGGCCGCCGACCGCCGCCCAAATCGCGATTTCGATCGAATTGGCCGGGCTCATCTCACCCGGGTTGATGATGCCGACCTGCGGCACATACAGCGCGCCGGCGACGCCGCACATGACGGCCGAGATCACCCAGATCGTCAGCTTGTAGCCCAGCGGGTTGTAGCCCGAGAACATGACGCGCGTTTCGGCGTCGCGGATCGCCTGCAGCACGCGGCCGAACTTGCTTGCGACCAGCCATTTCGCGAACAGAAAGAATCCCAGCAAGGTCAGCCCGGTCAGCACGAAAAGCGTCATACGCATCGAAGGCGTTGCCAGCGGAATGTTCAAAATGCGCTTGAAATCGGTAAAGCCGTTGTTGCCGCCGAAGCCGGTTTCATTGCGGAAAAACAGCAGCATCGCCGCAAACGTCATCGCCTGCGTGATGATCGAGAAATAAACGCCCTTGATACGGGAGCGGAAGGCGAAGTAGCCGAACACAAAGGCCACGACGCCCGGCGCCAGGACAATCAACAGCAGCGTGGCGACGAAGCTGCCTGAGAACGTCCAGTGCCAGGGCAGCGTTTTCCAGTCGAGAAACACCATGAAGTCGGGCAAATTGCTTTTGTAGTTGCCCTCCAGCCCGATCTGGCGCATGAGGTACATCCCCATGACATAGCCGCCGAGCGCAAAAAACACGCCATGGCCGAGCGACAAAATGCCGGTGTAGCCCCAGATCAGGTCCATCGCCAGCGCGGCGATGGCGTAGCACATGATCTTGCCGAGCAGCGCGACGGCATAGGTGCTCATGTGGAACGCGCTGCCCTCGGGCACCAGCAGGTTCAGCGCCGGCGCGACGGCGCAGACGGCGATCAGCGAGGCCATGAAAGCGCTCCAGCCGGCGCGGGTCAGCAGCGGGCCTTTGCCTGGAAGTAGCAGCCGTTTCGGACTTGCTTCCTCGCCAGATGCGGCAACGCCCTGCGCCAGAGCTGCCGACGGCTCCGCGCCCTGCTCGGCCAGCACAGACCGCTCGATCAGGGAAAGGGGGCTGCCCGCCGACGGCGAATTCATGCTTCGGCGCTCCGCCCCTTCATCGCGAAGATGCCCTGCGGCCGCTTCTGGATGAAGATGATGATGAACACCAGCACCGCGATCTTGGCCAGCACCGCGCCGGTCCAGCCTTCGAGGAACTTGTTCAGGATGCCCAGGCCGAGCGCGGCATAGACGGTGCCGGCGAGCTGGCCGACGCCGCCGAGCACGACGACCATGAAGGCATCGACGATATAGCCCTGGCCCAGGTCCGGCCCGACATTGCCGACCTGGCTCAGCGCGCAGCCGGCCAGCCCGGCAATGCCTGAGCCGAGCGCGAAGGCATAGGTGTCGATGCGCGCCGTGTTCACCCCCATGCACGACGCGATCGGCCGGTTTTGCGTCACCCCGCGAACGAACAGTCCGAGCCGCGTGCGACCGATCAGCCAGGCCATTCCCAGCAGCACCGCACACGCAAAGGCGATGATGACGAGCCGGTTGTACGGCAGCGACAAATTGCCCAGCAGCTGCACGCCGCCGCTCATCCAGACCGGGTTTTCGACGCCGACGTTCTGCGCGCCGAAAATCGAGCGCACCGCCTGCTGCAGCATCAGGCTGATACCCCAGGTCGCCAGCAAGGTTTCCAGCGGCCGGCCATACAGGAAGCGAATCACGCCGCGTTCGAGCACCGCGCCCAGCAACGCCGACGCCAAAAAGGCGACCGGCACCGCCGCCAGCAGATACCAGTCGAACGCGCCGGGCAGATATTTCTGGAACAGCCCTTGCACCACGTACGTCGCGTAGGCGCCAATCATCATCAGCTCGCCATGCGCCATATTGATGACGCCCATCAGGCCGTAGGTGATCGCCAGCCCCAGCGCGACCAGCAGCAAGATGCTGCCCAGGCTGATGCCGCTGAAAATCGCGGCCAGCTTGTCGCCCCAGGCAAGCGACGCCTGAACCTTCGCCAGCGCCGACTGCAACGCCACTTTCACTTCCGGGTCGGTTTCGCTGCGCAGGCGCTCGATGAGCACGGTTTTGGTCGCCGGATTGTTGCTGCCCGAAAGCAGCGCCGCCGCTTCCAGGCGCTTGGCGCGGCCTGCGCTGCCGAGCAAAATGGCGGCGCGCATCTGTTCGAGCTGGCTTTTGAGCGCCGGCACGGTCTCCGCCGCGTAGGCTTTTTCGATCAGCGGCAGCCGCGCGTCATCGTTCTCGCCGGCCAGCGTTTTGATCGCGCCGGCGCGAACTTTTTCGTCTTTGGAAAGAAGCTTGAGTGCCGCCAGCGCATTGTCGATCTCGCTGCGCATCAGATTCGGGTTGATCACGTCTTCGGCATCCGGCGGCAAGGGCTGCGCAACGCTGGTGAGCGGATCGAACGCCTTGTCGTCCTTGACCACGAAGACCTTGTCGCCGCTGGTTTTGACCGCGTCGTCGGCCAGCGCCTGGATGAAGGCCGCCGTTTTTTCATCGGCGTTGGTGGCGGCCTTTCCCAGCGCCAGGACGCGCGCCTCGGTGTCGCCAAAAACCATGCCTTTTATGTCTTCCGCGCTTAAGGCATGCGCTTTAGTAGCTATTAAAAATATAGCAAAGAGGAAAAAATGTCGAATCGGCATGAAAAAAGAGAACCTGTAGGTTGGGCGCGGTATGCCGCGCGGCGCTGCGCCCAGACTGCAATTTCCTTGAAAAGGAGGCCGCAAAGCCTCCGTCCCGCCTTAGTTACTTCTTCGCGACCGCCGCGCCCTTGACCGGCTCGTCGGGTTTTTTGTCGTTGCCTTCGATATACGGGCTCCACGGCTTGGCTTTCACCGGGCCGGGCGTTTTCCAGACCACGTTGAACTGGCCGTCGGACTTGATCTCGCCGATGAAAACCGACTTGTGCAGGTGATGGTTTTTCTCGTCCATCATCGACACGATGCCCGACGGTGCCTTGAACGTCTGGCCGGCCATCGCGGCGATGACTTTGTCGGTGTCGGTCGATTTGGCTTTTTCCACCGCCTGCTTCCACATGTTGACGCCAATGTAGGTCGCCTCCATCGGGTCGTTCGTCAGCGGCTTGTCCTTGTGGCCGGCGATGCCCTTGGCCTTGGCGTAGGCCGACCACTTGTTGATGAACTCGGTGTTGGTCGGGTTCTTGATCGACTGGAAATAGTTCCACGCGGCCAGGTGGCCGACCAGCGGCTTGGTATCGACGCCGCGCAGCTCCTCCTCGCCGACCGAGAAGGCGACGACCGGCACGTCCTTGGCTTTGAGGCCGGCATTGCCCAGCTCTTTGTAGAACGGCACGTTCGAGTCGCCATTGATGGTCGAGACCACCGCCGTCTTGCCGCCCTGCGCGAATTTCTTCACGTCGGCGACGATGGTCTGGTAGTCCGAATGGCCGAACGGCGTGTATTTCTCGTCGATGTCTTTGTCTAGAACGCCTTTGCTTTTCAGGTACGCGCGCAGGATTTTGTTGGTGGTGCGCGGATAGACATAGTCGGTGCCCAGCAGCATCCAGCGCTTGGCGCCGCCGCCGGCCTTGCTCATCAAGTAATCGACCGCCGGAATGGCTTGCTGGTTCGGCGCCGCGCCGGTGTAGAAGACGTTTTTCGACAGCTCTTCACCCTCGTACTGCACCGGGTAGAACAGCAGGCCGTTCATTTCCTCGACCACCGGCAGCACCGACTTGCGCGACACGCTGGTCCAGCAGCCGAAGATCACGGCGACCTTGTCCTGGCCGAGCAATTGCTTGGTTTTCTCGGCGAACAGCGGCCAGTTCGATGCCGGATCGACAATAACGGGCTCGAGCTTCTTGCCGAGCACGCCGCCCTTGGCGTTGATCTCGTCGATCGCCATCAGCACCGTGTCTTTCAGCACGGTTTCGGAAATCGCCATGGTGCCCGACAGGCTGTGCAGGATGCCGACCTTGATGGTGTCGTCGGCGGCGTGGGCCGGCAGCGCTGAAAGGGTGGTCAGGGCGATGGCGGCGGTCAGCGCCTTGAGGGTGAAGCGACGTTGCATGAATGTTTCTCCTGTGGGTTGACAATTTTTCGATCTCGCCGCGCCGGGCCTGAAAAGCAGGACTTTTCGCATTGCGATGGGTGGACTTTAGGCACGCAAGCAAAATTGGGGAATACGCCGGGTGGCGTATGTGCGCTTTCTGCTATCTTTCAAATTTCGCAGGCCAGCCATTTATCACAAGGAAACCACCGATATGCCCGACTCCACCGACACGGAAGAACTGCTCGACAAGCTGCGGATCGCGCAGCTGATTCAAAACTGGGGCACCTGGCGCGACGCCGGCGAGTGGGAGCGGCTGCGCGGCTGCTACACGCCCGACGCGACCATGGTGACGACCTGGTACGATGGGCCGGCGTTGGGCTTTGTCGATGCCAGCGCGCAGGGCCGCGCCAAGCAGGGCAAAGACCGCAGCGCCAACCACGTCATCGGCGGCACGACGGCGCATGTCAAGGGTGACCGCGCGACCGCCGAAACGCGCATCACGCTGCTGCTGCGCAGCGTGGTCGGCGACACGCTCGCCGACATCACGGTGTACGGGCGTTTTCTTGACCTGCTGCTGAAATCGGGCGGGCAGTGGCGCATCCAGCGGCGCGAGCCGGTTTACGACAAGGACTGCATGCAAGCCGTCAATCCGGGCGACCGCATCGTCCTCGATTCGCAGCTGCTGGCGAAATACCCGCCCGGCTTTCGCCACCTCGCCTATACGCAGGAGTCGGGCGGCGCAAAAATCACGATGAGCATTCCGGATCCGTACAGCGACGGGGAAAAAGCGATTTACGCCCGAGGCCGGGCGTGGCTTGAGGGAGCGCCGGCGTGAAAAGCGTTTTGGCCTGATTCGACGGGTGGCCTTGTCGGGGAAACGCTGCGCGGCGAACGGCTCTTAGCCGCCATTTTGTCCGGCAAGCGCCGCCAGGTCTTTTTCGTAGCCGCCGAGCACCGCGGCCGCCCTGGCGCGCTGCGCCGCCGAAGTGGCGCTGTGCAGCTCGGAAAACGACTGGCAGCCTTCCGTGGTCAGCGTCTCGGAATAGTTGCGGTAGGACATATCTGGCGACGCGATGGAGCGCTCCACCAGTCCTTTGACGGCCTGGGCCGCCGTGCCAACCCTGTCAGCGACCGGCGCCGCCGCCAGCGCGCGGAACGTGTCGAGCGCATCGCGCTGGCGGCGCAGCCTTTCGGCATAGGAGCGGGCGGCGTCGAAGCCGGAGCGTTCGATCAGCCGCTGCAGCAGCGCCGTCTGGCTGTCATCGAGCCGGCCGTAAAGCGTTTCGGCCCGGCTGAGCGCCTTTTTCAAGCGCCTTGCGCGCACCGCGTCGGGCGTTCCGTCGAGGAAATCGTCCCGGTATTGGGCATTGTCTTTGGCAAAGCGGCGCTCCATGCGCAGCAGCTGGCCGGCATCGAAGGATGCGGCCAGCATGGCGACGGACGGCTCGGCGCGCTCGTAAACCGCCAGCAGCTGGCGCCGCGCATCGGAAAAAGTCTCGCACGCCTGCGCCGGGCTGATGGTGCCCTGGACCTGCCGCTGCGCGCCCCGCAGCAGTTCGATGTAGCCCGGCAGCTGCGTCTGGCGATGCCAGGCGTGCAGCCGGCTCAGGTCCGCCTTGAGCTGCGCCGACTGGGCGTCGTTGAAATCGGCATAGGCGTCGAAATACCAGTAGAGCAGCTCGGGCGCCTGGTTGTAGGCGAGCTTGATGGCGCTGCAGCCGGGTAACAGCAGCGCCAGCGCCAGCACGCAAAAAAGTCGCAGGCTGCTGCGCCGCAGCGCGGCGTGGCCACGGCAAATCAGGTGAATGCGCCCGCTAAACATCGAGATCGACCCACACCGCCGCATGGTCCGAAGCTGCTTCTTCGGCCCGCGTCACTTCGCTGAAATGCGGCCACAGCGTGCCTTTGGCGCCGCCCCACATGCCGCGCCTTTCGACGCCCGCGGCCAAGACCTTGCCGAACAGCTCCGGCGACAGCAGGATGTAGTCGAACTTGCCCGAGGCATTGCAGGCGCCGTGGGTGCCGGGACGCCCGCCGCTGTCGTACTTCGGATGGCTGGCGACGTCGCGCAGCGTCGAGCCTTCGCGCAGCAGCGGCGTCAACGGCTCGTTGCCGGGAATCTCGTTCAGGTCGCCCAGCGCCACCAGCCAGGTGTCGCCGCCGGCGATGTGCGCGTCGTAGATTTCGCGCACGCGCCGGGCCTGCCGCTTGCGCTTGGCATTGTTGGCCGCCTGACCGCCGAAACCCTTGCTCTTGAAATGATTGAGCAGCAGCCAGAGCCGCTTGCCACTGGGCAGGCCGATTTCATATTCGGCGCAGTCGCGGCTGAAAATCAATCCCTGGGCGTCGGCGTCATCGACATGCGAGCGTATCGACAGCACGGAGCAGCCGCCGCGCGTCAGCAGGCCGACGTCGATGCCGCGGTCATCGTTGCCGTCGACCAGCATGACGTGGCGATACGCCGCGAATTGGACCTGGTCGATGCGGGTTTCGCCGACGACCTGCTCGTTGAACAGCCGCAGCGTGGTGCGGTCTTCGGCTTCCATGACGGCCAGGATGTCGGCGTTGACGCTGGCGATGACCCGCGCCGTGTTCCGCGTCGCCGCTTGGTTGACCGGCTCGGTCTTCAATTCGACCCAGCCGATCCAGTCGGCGCGGCCGCCGGCGACGATCTGGGCGTCGCCGGTTCGAGGCCTTCTGAGCAGTTCGCCGCGAATCTTGCGCAGCCGCATCAACGGCCCGTCGTCCGACTTGAGCAGCCCGCTGGCTTTGAGCAAAGCCAGCATCCGTTCCTTGTCGGCCCCGCTATAGACCGCATTGTCAAACAGGTCGTTCAGCGTCTTGTGCGCTTCCAGCGCGGGCTTGCCGTCGGCCCAGGTCGTGCCGTTCATGGCCTTGGCGCGGTCGAACATGTTTTCAACATTGAAGGTGGCGATACGCATGAGGTTTTCCTTTCCTTTCTTCTCGACGCTGGTCCGGCCTCGGCCCGACGAGAATGTCTGCTGGCGGCATCCCTGAACGTCGTTGCATCTTGCCTCGGGCGCGGACGAAAATCTACGGGCAGGCAGCGCAAATTCACTTTAATGCTATTTAATAGATAGCTATCGGCGCATACGGCGCAAGCGCTTGAGGGCTAAATTTTTGTTGAAGAATTAAACGGATAAGATGGCCGCCTTGCCAGGCCTTTAATGCGATCGCGGGCGTGTTCATTTGCTTTTTCCCCACACCCTTGATCATCGCGCATCTACAAGCGACGCGCCGGCGGCAGGTAAATTGGCTTTACGTACTACTCCCTGAGGCAGCGTCAACATGATCCACAAGCACCTGTCGATAGTCTTTACGGCCGCTCTCGCTTGCGCCTTGCTTGCAGGCGGCTGCGCCCAGCAGCAGGTATCAGCGCCTGGGCCGGCGCTTTCCCCGGCGGTCGAGCTGCAGCAGGTCGCTGTGTTCGACCACCAAGTCACCGGCGTTACCGTCTCGGCCGACGGCAGAATTTTTGTCAATTTCCCAAGGTGGTCGGAGGATGCGCCGGTGTCGGTGGCCGAATTGCTGCCCGACGGCTCGATACGCTCCTACCCGGATGCGCGCTGGAACGAATGGCGCAACGCGCGCAAGGACGAGCTGAGCGCGGCCGACCGCTGGGTCTGCGTGCAAAGCGTGGTGGCCGACCGCCGGGGAAACCTCTGGGTGCTCGACCCGGCCGCGCCGGCGCAAGGCTACGTCGTGCCGCAAGGCCCGAAGCTGGTGAGGATCGATCTGGCGTCCAACCGCGTCGCGCAGACAATCGCCTTTGGCGAAAGCGTGGCGCCGCAGGGCAGTTACCTCAACGACGTCAGGCTCAGCGCGGACGGGCACAACGCGTTCATCACCGACTCCGGCGCGCGTGGCGCCATCGTCGTCGTGGAGCTGCAAACCGGCGCCGCCCGGCGTGTCCTCGACGGCCACCCGAGCACCCAGCCGGAAAAGGGCGTGCAGGTCCGAGCCGACGGCCAGGTGCTGCGCCGCACCGACGGCCGCGGTGTGGAATTCGCCGCCGACGGCATTGCGCTGTCGCCCGACGGCGCCAGCCTTTACTGGCAGGCGATCAAAGGGCGAACGCTCTACCGCATTTCCACCGCCGCGCTGGCCGATGCCAGCCTGCCGGCGGTCCAGCTGGCCGCGCAGGTGCAGCGCGTGGGAGAAAACGGTCCCGCCGACGGCCTGCTGATGGCGCGTGACGGGCTGATGTACGTGACGTCGCCGGAAGACGATTCGGTCAAGGTGCGCGACGCGGACGGCTTGCGCATGCTGGTGCAGGACGCGCGGCTGCGCTGGCCCGACACGCTTGCCGAAGGGCCTGACGGCTCGATCTACGTCACCAGCTCGCGCATTCAGGACATGAACTGGTTCAAGCCGCAAAACGGGCCGCAGTTGCGCACCAGCTTGTTTCGCATCGTTCGGCGCTAAGCTTGGCGCGCCGCAATCCAATTTGGTTGTTTAAGCCGCTGGCGGCGCAACCGGTGCTTCGTACTTCGCCTTGGTAAAAATATCCCATGCCGCCATGAACATCGCGGCTACCACCGGGCCGAGCACAAAACCATTCAGGCCAAAAATCGCGATCCCGCCTATCGTTGAAATCAGCACGACGTAGTCGGGCATCTTGGTGTCCTTGCCCACCAGGAGCGGGCGCAGCAGATTATCGACCAGCCCGATTACTCCCACCCCGACAACGATAAGCGCAACGCCTTTCCAAATCGCCCCGGTGGCTAAAAAGTAAATCGCCACCGGAAGCCAGACCAAAGCCGCGCCGATCGCCGGCAACAGCGACAAGAAAGCCATCAGCGTGCCCCAGAGCACCGGCGCGTGAATGCCCAGGAACCAGAAAGTCAGCCCGCCTATCGCGCCTTGCATGATGGCGATAACGATATTACCCTTCACGGTGGCGCGAATGACGGTCGTGAACTTGCTGAAAAGATTGCGCTTGATCTCTGGCTCCAGCGGGATCGCGTCCTTGATGCGCAGCGACAGCGCAGCCCCGTCGCGCAGGAAGAAAAACAGCAAATACAGCATGATGAAAAAGCTGACCAGGAAATCAAAGGCGTTTTGCCCGATGCTAAGCGCCTGGGCGGCGATGAACTGGCTTGCCTTGGTCAGGCTGCTGGTCACACGCTCCTGGATCAGCCCGAGGGAACTCAGCCCGGATCGCTCCAGCAAGCTAGTGGCCCACGCTGGCAGCGCGTCGTAGATCTGCTGGAAATACCGGCTGACGCTCAGGTCGCCGGACTGCACGCGCGCATAAACGCTCGTGGCCTCTTGCGCCAGCAAGCCGCTGATCAGGCCAATCGGCAAAATCACCAGAACAAGAATGACCGCGACCGTCAGCATCGCGGCGAGCGTGCGCTTTTGCGGCATCGCCTTGAGAGTGCGCAAAAAAAGCGGCGTAAACATCAGCGCAAGAACCGCGCCCCAGAACACCGCGCCGTAATAAGGCCAGACCACCCAGAAAAACGCCAGCGAGACCGCGACCAGCAGCAGCATGAAGGATTTGTCTTCAAGAGCGGCGGACTGGGCGAATTTTGAAAGTTTCATAGTCTTGCGAACCTTGTCTGGCGGCTGGCGCCGCTGTATTCCTGGCCGCCGCGCAGGCGCTTCACGCCGAAAGCACGCCTGAGCGTTGCCTGGATTCGGCGCGCCAGCTGTGAGTCTGCGCCCGGCACCAGTGAAGTTGGCATACAGCCGCTTTTCAAGCGCTGCCGGATGCACCCGCATCCCGATCGTCTTCGTCGGCGTCGGCGTCGGTTTCCAGGTCGTCGCTGTCATCGGCCAGATTTTCAACGTCGCTCAGGTCGCCCGAGTCATCGCCGGCCTGGCCGTCTAGGTCGGTATCAGCCCCAGCGCCGGGGGCGCGTTCGATATGGTCGGGCCGGATATCGGCATCCGGCAGGTCGTCGCTTGCGCCGCTCGACGCCCGCTCTCCGGTGCCGAATGAATCGGTGTCGCTGGCCAGCGCTTCGTCGCTGTAGGCGCCAATGACGTCGCTTCCGCTGTCGGAATTGTCGCTGGGGCCGAGCGCCTGCAGGTCTTTTCCGCTGTATTCCTCTGGCGCTTGCGAGCCGCCGACAATGCTGCTGGTTGCCATGGTTTCTCCCACTGCCTGCAAATAAAATAAGTAATGCCGCTAATTCTTGAAAGAAGCTTGGCCCTGGCCTGTCGGACAGGCCACAGCACCTTTGTCAGCCTCAAGCGCGTGAGGTGCTCGACAGAAAATGAAGCGGTGGCCTGATGGCGGCAAAGTCATGGCAGTTTGTTCATGGCCGCCGGTGACGCGGTGCAACCCTCCGCAAACCAGGAAAGCGGGCACGGCGTGAGTTATACCGTGGCTGTCAGGGCGTTGTGCGAATTCACCGCCAAGCGCGGCGACCTGGACTTGCGTTTTACGCCCTCGCCTTCCGCCCAGCAAGGCATGGCGGGCCATGCGCTGGTGGCAGGGCGGCGCGGCGCAGGCTACCAAGCCGAAATCAGCCTGGCCGGCGACTACAAGGAGTTGCGGGTGCGCGGCCGCGCCGATGGCTACGACCCGAAGAAAAACCAGCTCGAGGAAGTCAAAACCTTCAGGGGCGAGCTGGTCCGCCTGCCGGAAAACCACCGGCAGCTGCACTGGGCGCAGGTCAAAATTTATGGCTGGCTGCTGTGCCAGCAACGCGGCTTGGACGAGGTGCGGCTGGCGCTGGTCTATTTCGATATCGGCAGCCAGCGGGAAACGCTGCTGAGCGAGCTGTACACGGCCGATGCGCTGCAGCGGTATTTCGAGACGCAGTGCGAAAGCTTTCTGGTTTGGGCGCGGCAGGAGCTCGCGCACCGATCGGCGCGCGACGCCGGCCTGCAGGCGTTGGCATTTCCGCACCCCTCGTTCCGTGCCGGCCAGCGCGAGCTGGCCGAGGCCGTCTTCAAGGCGGGCAGCAAGGGCCGCTGCCTCATGGCGCAGGCGCCCACCGGCATCGGAAAGACGATCGGCACGATTTTTCCACTGCTCAAAGCCATGCCCCGGCAGGCGCTTGGCAAAGTCTTTTTTCTGGCAGCCAAGACGCCGGGCCGCGGGCTGGCGCTCGATGCGCTGGCCTTGCTCAAGGCCAGTGCGCCGGCGCTTTCCCTGCGCGTGGTCGAAATGGTGGCGAAAGCCAAGGCCTGTGAACATCCAACCCAAGCCTGCCATGGCGACGCATGCCCCTTGGCGCGCGGCTTTTATGACCGCCTGCCGGCGGCGCGCGGCAGTGCGCTTTCGAGCGCGCGGTCGTCCGGGCCGCTCGACAGGCAAACGCTGCGCGGCATTGCGCTGGCGCATCAGGTCTGCCCCTACTACCTCAGCCAGGAGCTGGTGCGCTGGAGCGACGTGGTGGTCGGGGACTACAATTATTACTTCGATTCAAGCGCCTTGCTGCATGCGCTGACCGTTGCCAACCAGTGGCGTGTCGGCGTGCTGGTCGATGAAGCGCACAACCTCGTCGAGCGGGCGCGAATGATGTATTCGGCCGAACTCGATGAGGCGGATCTGGCGGCGCTGCGGCGGTCCGCGCCGCCGTCGCTCATGAAGCCGCTCGACAAGCTGTACCGCGCCTGGCGCGAGCTACGCAAAAATCCGCATCAGCAGCCGGATGCGGACTACCAGGTTCTGGCCGATGTGCCGGCTAGGTTCTCGCTGGCGTTGCAGCAGGCCATTGGCGCCATGGCCGACGAGCTGGAAGCGAGTCCGACCCGCGTCGATGCCGGCTTGCAGCGCTTTTATTTCGATGCGCTGCATTTTTCACGCATGGCCGAGAGCTTCGGCGAGCATTCGCTGTTCGACATGATGCTGGACGCCGCGGCCGGGCGGGCTTTGTTTCGTCTGTGCATTCGAAACGTGGTGCCGGCGCCGCATCTAGCGCCGCGCCTTGCAGCGGCGCGATCGGTAACGCTGTTTTCCGCCACGCTTGGCCCGCGCGACTTTTACGCCGACATGCTCGGCCTGCCCGCCAGCACCGCGTGGATCGACGTTCAGTCGCCGTTTGCAGCGGCGCAGCTGTCGGTGCGGGTGGTGAGCGACATTTCGACCCGCTACCAGCACCGCGAACGCTCGCTGGCTCCGATGGTCGAACTGATGGCGCGGCAGTACGCACGTAAACCGGGCAACTACCTGGTTTTTCTAAGCAGCTACGAGTACCTAGAGCAATTGGCGGCACTTTTCAAGGCAAGTCATCCGGACATCGCGGTCTGGGAACAGACGCGGTCGATGGACGAAGCCGAACGCAGCCGATTTTTGGCGCGTTTCGGCACCGACACCCGCGGCATCGGTTTTGCCGTGCTGGGCGGCTCGTTCGCCGAAGGGATCGACCTGCCGGGCGAGCGGCTGATCGGCGCCTTTATCGCGACTTTAGGATTGCCGCAGGTCAATGCGGTGAATGAACAAATCAGGCAGCGTATCGGCGCAAATTTCGGCGCCGCGGCCGCTTATGACTACAGCTGCCTTTTTCCGGGTTTGCAAAAAGTGGTGCAGGCTGCCGGCCGGGTCATTCGCAGCACGTCCGATCGCGGGGTCATCTATCTGATGGATGATCGGTTTGCCCGGCCGGAAGTCAAAGCCTTGCTGCCGCTTTGGTGGCGCATCGGGCAGATCCGCGTTGGCGCCGACCGCTGGCTCGCGGGACCAAATTCAAAACACGCCGAACAGCATCAACAGCAGGATAACGGCAATCGGAATACCCAGTAACCAGGCGATAAGTGGCATTTTGTTCTCCCGCAAAAGAACTATTTGAAGTTTCTTAGAGGATAGGACATCGGCCCTCGCGCGAGCGCCAGCTTAGAGCGCCCTGGCTGGTAAGAAATTACTGAATTATTGTGTAATTCTGCAAACTGGCTTGTCGAGCAAACCGGTCTGTCATTCATTGGGATTGTTGCCTTTAATCCCGTGCTCCGCCTTGATCGCCAGCTGAAGCCGCTCGAGCCGGTCGACAAGCTCGTCGATCGCCGGATAATCCTTTACCGGCTCGGCCAGCAGGCGCTCTAGCTGTTCACGTGCGGACTCGTAGTCGACTCGCAAATCAGGCTTGCCAAGACCCGGGAGCCCGGCAAAATCGCGATGCGTGCTAGAAGCGGGATGGTCGGCCATGAATAGTTCTCCGGATGGGACAGATGAAGAAGCTATTTTCAGGGTGGCACGCCTGTCGCACAAAGGCTTTCGTCAAGCGCAAGTTGTAGGACAAGCGCCAGCTTGAAGTTCAAAAATGCTGGAGGCGCTTATACGGTGATACAGCTGGCAAGGCCGCGCTTTGGCAGGCCAATAAATCGCAGATGCCGAATGCTACAACGATGTGGACAACATACCCGCACAGGCCCTTGTCGTACCCGTTCGGAGCGGCGACAGAATCTAGCGCGACTGACGCGGTGCCGGACCAGGGCCGCGACCTGCGATATGACGAAAGGTGATGCGGCCCTTGCTCAGGTCGTAGGGCGACAACTCCAGCGATACTTGGTCGCCCGCCAGAATGCGGATATGGTTTTTGCGCATCTTGCCCGAGGTGTAGGCCACCAGTTTATGGCCGTTGTCCAGCGTCACGCGAAACCGCGAATCGGGCAATACCTCATCGACCAGTCCATGCATTTCAATCAACTCTTCTTTCGCCATCCAACACTCCTGAAATATGAAAACTATGCTGTTTCGCCAGCCTGCATGGTCTGGCGCGGCTTAAAGCGCAAGATGGTTTCCGTCGCCAGGCATGAATGCATGGCGGTGTGAGTCATCAAGGAGGCACTTGCCGAGAAGTGGAACGGTTGCAACAGCACCAGGTCACCGGTAAAGCACCGAAAACAATGCCAAAGCGCTGTGAAGCAACGCTCTGAAAAGCGCCGCATTCGCTGCAAACGCTGTACGCGGGCCAACCTTGGATTATAGCCGACTGGTCAAAATACGACGCTTTTCACTCAGCAATCAAACTGCGGATGCAGCTGCCTGATGCGGTTCATCGCCATGCCGGCGGCGGCCGTGCGGGTTTCCACGCCCAGCTTGGCATACACCCGTTCCAGATGCTTTTTCACCGTCGCCGGGCTGGCGCCCAGAATGCCTGCGATGTCGCGGTTGATCTTGCCCTTGACGACCCAGTAAAGCACCTCGGCTTCGCGGGCGGTCAGCCGAAACGACAGGCTCATCGCCTCGACCACGGCGGCGTCCGATATTTCGCGCATTACGATCAGCCAGTCGTCGCCGCTGTCGCCGCCCTCGATTTGCTGGTGCAGGCTGAACGTCAGGCGGCGCGGCCCTTGCTCGATCGTCAGCCGGGGCGGCTCGATCCGGCCCTGGGCGTCGGGCAGATGGCGGCGCAGCCAATTCAGCACGGGCTCGGGCGTTTGCGGCGCGGTCGTGCCGCAGTAGCGCAAAAGCAGCTCCCGCGCCAACGGAGTCTGCCAGATCAGCTTGCCGCCCTCATTGCCCGCGCCGCTCATCCGTACCGTGATGCTGGCGTAGCCGAAGGCATCGAGCGCATTGCGCGCCTGGCCCGCCTGGCGCGCCTCCTGCCGCGCCCGGCGGGCGCCCTGCAAGTGCACCCCCATCCGGGCCAGCACCTCCTTGGGCTTGATCGGCTTGTTCACATAGTCCACGCCGCCGGCCTCCAGCGCCGCCACCAGGTGCTCGGTCTCGGTCAGCCCGGTCATGAAAATGATGGGAATATGCGCGGTTTCAGGCAGGGCTTTGAGCCGCCGGGCGACCTCGAAGCCGTCCATGCCGGGCATCATCGCGTCCAGCAATACGATGTCCGGCAGTGCCTGCCGGGCGCGCCGCAGCGCGGCCTCGCCGCTGGTGGCGACCAGCACGGTAAAGCCCGATTCGTCCAGCGCGTCGTGCAGCACCGCCAGGTTGTCTGGCACGTCGTCAACGATCAGCACGATGTCGCTGTTGGTCCGGTCCAGCGTGCGGTCCAGGTCATGAGGCCGCAACCGGCTCGTTTCAAGCCCGACGGCCACCCTTAGCCTCCTCGGTACCGAGCTGGCTGGCCATGGCTTCGAACTGGAACTGCCGCGCCAGCTGGCGCATGTCCCGCACGAAGCCGACGGTGGCGGGTTGCCGGGTTTCTATGTCGGCCAGCTTGTTCAAAATGCCGCGGTAAAAGCCGAGGTTGACGACTTCGCGCAGCGCGGCGAGCTGCGGCGCGTCGGGCATCACCCACGCCGCGGCCGCCGTCACAGGCACGGGCTCCGCCAGCACGTCATAGCGCCAGCGCAAGGCCAGGCGCCGTTCCAGCCAATCGATCAGTTCGCTGTGGCGCACCGGCTTGAGAATGAAATCTTCAGGCGGAACTCCCGCGTCGTTGTCCAGGTCCTTGTCGAATGCGTTGGCCGACACGATCGCCGGGAGAAAGCCTGTGTGGCCGCTCATTCGCGCGCGGCGCAAGGTTTCCCAGCCGTCGATGCCGGGCATCGCCAGATCCATGAAAATCACGTCGGGCCGCCAGCCGGCCGCAAGCAAATCGAGGCAGTCATGGCCGCTGGCCGCGCAACGCAGCTCGAATCCGATCGGCCGCAGGAGTTGCGCCAACAATTCGCGGTCGGCCTCTTCGTTATCGACCACCAGCAGCTTGCGATGCCTGCCTTCATAGCCGCGCGGCTGGCGCCAGGCGGCTCGGGCGGCTGCGGCGCGGCCGGCTCCGACTCGATGCACTTGCGGCAGGAAAAGCCGCACCCGGAACACCGCGCCTTCGCCGGGCTTGCTGGAAACCGTCATTTCGCCACCCATCAGATCGGTCAGCATCTTGGCGATCGTCAGGCCCAGGCCAGCGCCCGATACGCCCGCAGCGCCCGACAAGCTCTGGCCAGCCGTATCGCCACGCGCGAAAGGCTCGAAAATCCGCATTCGCTCGGCCTCGCTCATGCCCGGGCCGGTGTCTTCAATATCGATATGGGCCATCTCGCGGCTGTGCCGAACCGTGAACGCGACCTGCCCTTGCTGCGTGAACTTGATCGCATTGCCCAGCAGGTTGATGAGCACCTGGCGAAGCCGTTTTTCATCGGCCCGGACCTGCTCTGGCAGCCGGCCGACGGCCTCGAACCTGAAAGCCAGGCCTTTGGCCGCGGCCTGCAGCTCGAACATGGCCGCGACTTCATGCACGCAATCGGCAAAAAGCATCGGCTTGACATCGAGCGTCAGCTTGCCCGCTTCGATGCGCGCGATGTCGAGCGTGCCTTCGATCAGCGACAGCAGGTGCTCGCCGCCGCGCAGAATCACTTGCACCGCCTGCTTGCGGTGCGGCGGGATGCCCGCGTCCTCACCCATGAGCTGCGCATAGCCCAGGATGCTGTTGAGCGGCGTTCGCAGTTCATGGCTGATGGCGCTGATGTAGCGGCTCTTGGCCTGGTTGGCCTGGTCGGCCAGGTGGCGCGCCTGCTCGGCGACGAGCTTTGCCTGTTGCAGCGCATCGTCGGTCTGGCGGTGCGATTCGATCTCCCGCATCAGCAACACCGTTTGACGGTTCGACTCCTGCTGCGCGACCTGTCGGCTGTTGTGCGCCAGCACCAGCCACCACGCCACCAGGCCGGCAATGACCAGCAGCGCCATGTAGGCCTTCAGGAACCCCGAGCGCAGGGCAAATTCGGTCGGCGCCTGGCCGGCCAGCGCACCGATTTCCTGTCGGTATAAAAGTCCGAACACACTGGCCAGCAGCGGCACGATAACCAGCATCAAGAGCAGAAAATGTCCCAGTCCGGTGTCCAGATACGGCCAGGCGCGGCGCGGCAGCAGCCAGCGCAGCGCGGCCGACCATTGGGTTGACAACGCGGCATGCGGCTTGCACAGGTCGCCGCAGCGCGCGTCCAGCGTGCAGCAGAGCGAACAGATCGGCCCCTGGTAGGCCGGGCAATGCGCCATGTCGGGGCCTTCGTAGTCGCGCTCGCAAATTACGCAGCGCTGCGTCGCGTCACGCTGCCCGCAAGCGCCAGCGCTTACCACGTCGGACCGGCGCGCGATGTAAAAACGCCCTTTTGTCGCCCAGGCGATCAGCGGCGCCGCGACAAACGCGGTCGCCATGGCAATCACCGCCGAAAACGCCTGCGCCATCTCGCCGTACAGCCCCAGGTGCGCGGTGACCGACAGCAGCGAAGCCAGCGCCATGGCGCCGACGCCCACCGGATTGATGTCGTAAAGATGCGCCCGCTTGAACTCGATGCCCGGCGGCGACCAGCCCAGCGGCTTGCTGATCACCAGGTCGGCGACCACCGCCATTACCCAGGCGATCGCGACATTGGAATACAGCCCCAGCACATCGCCCAACGCCTGAAACACGTTCATCTCCATCAGCATGAAGGCGATCAGCGTGTTGAACACCACCCACACGACACGGCCAGGGTGGCTGTGCGTCAGGCGCGAGAAGAAATTGGACCAGGCGAGCGAGCCGGCATAGGCATTGGTCACATTGATCTTGAGCTGCGAGACGACGACGAACAGCGCGGTCGCCGCCACCGCCCAGCCGTAGTCCGGAAACACATATTCGTAAGCGGCCAGGTACATCTGATTCGGATCGACGGCCCGGTCCGGCGGCACCATGTTCGAGATCGCCAGGTAGGCCAGCAAAGCGCCTCCGAGCATTTTGGCGACGCCCAAAATTATCCAGCCTGGCCCGCCCACCAACACAGCAGCCCACCAGCGCCGGCGATTGGATAGAGTTTGCACCGGCATGAAGCGCAAATAGTCGGCCTGCTCGCCAATCTGCGTGATAAGTGCAATGCCAACTGTCAAGCCAGCACCAAACAAGTGCAAATTGAACTCGTTGCCAATTCCTTTTTCGCCACCGTAATGCAAAATTCCAGAAAACGCACCAGGATCGCGCACCAGGACATAAACAAAAGGCACGATCAGCATGACCAGCCATAAAGGCTGCGTCCAGACCTGCAGCCGGCTAATCGCTGATACGCCATGAGTCACTAGCGGAATGACGACCAGCGCACAGATCAAATAACCCCAACTGGGCGGAATCCCCAGGGCGAGCTCGAGCGCATACGCCATGACCGCGGCTTCGAGGGCAAAGAAAATGAATGTGAACGACGCGTAGATCAGCGACGTGAGCGTCGAGCCGATATAGCCGAAACCGGCGCCTCGGGTCAGCAAATCCATATCGACGCCGTAGCGCGCGGCATAAATGCTGATCGGCAGGCCGGCCAGAAAAATAATCAAGCCGGTTGCCACGATGGCCCAGAACGCGTTGCTAAAGCCGTACTTGACCAGCAGGGTCGCGCCGACAGCCTCCAGGATCAGGAACGAGGCGGCGCCGAACGCCGTGTTGGCGACCCGCCACTCGGACCATTTGCGAAAGCGCCGCGGCGTGAAGCGCAGCGCATAGTCTTCCATGGTTTCGCTGGCGACCCAGCTGTTGTAGTCGCGCCTGACCTTGATGATGCGCTGCACCGCCACTTCGGAGGCGGGGCCGGCTTTCGTGTCGGGTCGAGCCACGGCGATGCCGGCTGCCGTGGGCAGCGACGAGGTCGGGCTCTGGACGTCCATGGCAGGGCTAGATGCGATTAAGGCTAAAGTGATGGTCGGTCTTGAGGTGCAGATTTTGTGCCACCTGAAACATCGCCGGTGATTTTCCTTGCGACCGGTGGCACCAATCTTGCAATTTTTGCAATGCGCATGCGAAAGTGACTCATGGAATTGACTCCACGCGAAAAGGACAAACTGCTGATTTTCACGGCCGCGCTGCTGGCCGAGCGACGCCGCGCGCGCGGCCTGAAGCTCAATTACCCCGAGGCCGTGGCATTCATCAGCGCGGCCGTGATGGAAGGTGCGCGCGACGGCAAGACCGTCGCCCAGCTGATGAGCGAGGGCCGCAGCATTCTTACGCGCTCCGACGTCATCGACGGCATTGCCGAGATGATCGCCGACATCCAGGTCGAGGCGACATTTCCCGACGGCACCAAGCTCGTCACGGTGCACCAGCCCATCGTCTGAAATGCCCGGTTGCTCTGGTTTTGATAGCTGCTTGCGCACTACCAACGGGCGCTAGAGCCACTTTTGACGCATATTTTTGCCGCCGTCGCAACCAAACTGTCAAGGAGCAATGCGCATGATCCCCGGAGAACTGCTGATTGACGCGGGGGAACATACCCTCAATACCGGGCGGCGCGCCTTGACCATGGTGGTGCAAAACACCGCCGACCGGCCGATCCAGGTCGGCTCGCACTACCATTTTGCTGAAACCAACGCCGCGCTGGGTTTCGACCGCGAGGCGGCGCGCGGCATGCGGCTCAATATCGCCTCGGGCAGCGCCGTGCGGTTCGAGCCGGGCCAGCAGCGAACCGTCGAACTGGTCGATTTCGCCGGCGAGCGAAAAATCTACGGCTTTCGCGGCCTTGTTCAGGGAAACCTCTGATGGCGACCATCGGCCGGCACGCCTATGCCGAAATCTTCGGCCCGACGGTGGGCGACCGGCTGCGGCTGGCCGACACCGACTTGGTTGTAGAGGTCGAGGCCGACTACACGCTGCGCGCCGGCGGCTACGGCGAGGAAGTCAAATTCGGCGGCGGCAAGACGATACGCGACGGCATGGCGCAGTCGCAGCGGACCAATGCCGGAGGCGCGATGGACACGGTGATGACGAACGCGCTCATCATTGACCACTGGGGCATCGTCAAGGCCGACATCGGCCTGAAGGCCGGTCGCATCGCAGCCATCGGCAAGGCTGGCAACCCGGACGTGCAACCGGGCGTGGACATCATCATCGGCCCCGGCACCGAGATCATCAGCTGCGAAGGCATGGTCGTGACGGCCGGCGGCATCGACTCGCACATCCACTTCATCTGCCCGCAGCAGATCGACGAAGCCCTTAGCTCGGGCGTCACCACCATGATGGGCGGCGGCACCGGCCCGGCCACCGGAACTTTTGCCACTACCTGCACGCCGGGGCCGTGGAACATCGAGCGCATGCTGCAGGCGGCCGACGGCTTTGCGATGAACCTGGGCTTTCTTGGCAAGGGCAACGCCAGCCTGCCGGCGGCGCTGCACGAACAAATCAACGCCGGCGTGATCGGGCTGAAACTGCATGAGGACTGGGGAACAACGCCGGCGGCGATCAGCAACTGCCTCGACGTCGCCGAGGACACCGACGTGCAGGTCGCGATTCACAGCGACACGCTCAACGAATCGGGCTTTGTCGAGAACACCATTGCCGCGACCAAGGGGCGCGGGCTCTGCGCCTTTCACACCGAAGGCGCCGGCGGCGGCCATGCACCCGATATTCTGCGGGTCGTCGGCGAGGCGAATTTTCTGCCCTCTTCCACCAATCCGACCATGCCGTACACCGTCAACACGCTCGACGAGCATCTCGACATGCTGATGGTCTGCCACCACCTCGACGCGGCAATTCCCGAGGACCTGGCCTTTGCCGAAAGCCGCATCCGCAGGGAAACGATCGCCGCCGAGGACGTGCTGCACGACCTGGGTGCGATCAGCATGATGTCGAGCGACAGCCAGGCGATGGGCCGGGTCGGCGAGGTCATCCTGCGCACCTGGCAGACGGCGCACAAGATGTTGCAGCAGCGCGGCAAACTCCCCGGCGACAGCGGCCGGCACGACAACGCCCGCGTCAAGCGCTATATCGCCAAATACACGATCAACCCGGCGATCGCGCACGGCATTTCGCACGAGGTCGGCTCAATCGAAGCCGGCAAGTTCGCCGACCTGGTGCTTTGGAAGCCGGCGTTTTTCGGCGTCAAGCCTTTCATCATCCTCAAGGGCGGTTTCATCGCGATGGCGGCGATGGGCGACCCGAGCGCGTCGATCCCGACGCCTCAGCCGGTGCATTACCGGCCGATGTTCGGCGCTTTCGGCGGCGCGATCGCCAAGGGCTCGCTGACGTTCGTCTCGCAGGCCGGACTGGCCGCGGGGATCAAGGAGCGCTTCGGCCTGGCGAAAACGCTCAGCGCCGTGAAAAACATACGCGGCGTTCGCAAGCGGCACATGGTTCACAACGACTACCTGCCGAAAATGGAAGTCGATGCGCAGACCTACCAGGTTCGCGCCGATGGCCAGTTGCTGACGTGCGAGCCGGCTGCGAGTTTGCCGATGACGCAGCGCTACTTTTTGTTTTAATGCGCTGATGCTGCAAATCTCCAAACTCATTTCGCACGGCGCTGGACTGGCGCCGGTGCTTGTCAAACGCGCCGCCACGCTCGAGCTCGATTGGGACGTGCGCCAGAAAAGCCGCTTCGAAGCCTGCGACTCGCTAGGCCGCCGGATCGGCGTTTTCCTGCCGCGCGGCACGTTGGTGCGCGGCGGCGATGTGCTCGTCGCTGAGGACGGCTCGATGGTCCGCGTGCTTGCCGCACCCCAAGCGGTACTGCGCATCACGGCTAGTACAGCGCATGGCACGCCCTTCGACTTGACCCGCGCCGCCTACCACCTGGGCAACCGGCATGTGCCGATCGATCTCAAGCCCGACCATCTGAAAATCGAACCCGACCATGTGCTGGCCGACATGCTGCGCGCCATGCACCTGATCGTTGAGGAAGTTCATGAAGCTTTCGAGCCCGAAGGCGGCGCCTATAGCTCGGCGGGCCATGGACATGGCCACGCCGACGTTCCAACGCAGGTGAGCATGACAGCGTCCGCCGGGCATGTCCACGGACCTGACTGCGACCATGCTCACGGCCCCGCGCAAGCCGGCGGCGTCAAGCCGGTTGCCATTCAGGTTCACAAGCACAGACCGCATAGCCACTAGGTCCGCCCTGGCGATGATCATCCAGCCTCCGGAGTCGCTGCCGGCCAGCGGCCTGCTCCGGCTGATCTGGCTCGCGTCGCCGGCCTTGCCGGTGGGCGGATTTTCCTATTCAGAAGTGCTTGAATCGGCCGTCGATAGGGCGGGAGTAGCTACGGAAAGCATCGCCAGCGACTGGCTGGCCGACCAGCTCCACCTGACGCTGGCGCGTGGCGATCTGGCGGTGGTTGCCCAAGCCATTGCGGCCTGGCGCGACGGCGACCTCGAGCGCGTCGCAGCGCTCAACGACTGGGTGCTGCAAACCCGCGAAACCAGCGAGCTGCGCTTGCAGGCCGAGCAGATGGGCCGCTCGCTGCTCGACTGGCTGCGCAACGATGACGAAGCCGACGCCTCGCAAATAGACGCCTGCGGCAAAATGCAGCCGACCTATCCGGTGGCGTTCGCCCTGGCGGCGTCGCAACTAGACGCCGGCGTGCGCGACTGCCTGCTCGCCTATGCCTTTGGCTGGGGCGAAAACATGGTGCAGGCCGCGCTCAAGTCGGTGCCGCTCGGGCAAAGCGCCGGCCAGCGCATCCTGGCGCGCCTGAGCCGGGGCATTCCGACAGCGGTCGAGTCGGCCATGCAACTGGACGACAGCGAGCGCCAGGCGTTTTCACCCATGCTGGCGATTCTTTCGGCGCAGCATGAAACCCAGTACTCGCGGCTTTTTCGCTCGTGACGAACGCCGCGATTTTTCACCCATTTTCGAGGTTTTTTCCATGCGCCTGCACCATATCTCCAACCGCACTAAAAAACTGCCGCCGCTGCGCGTGGGCATCGGCGGGCCGGTCGGCTCGGGCAAAACCACCCTGCTGGAAATGCTTTGCAAGGCGATGAAGACAAGGTACGACCTGGTCGCCATCACCAACGATATCTACACCAAGGAGGACCAGCGCCTGCTCACCGTGAGCGGCGCGCTGGCCGCCGAGCGCATCATGGGAGTCGAGACCGGCGGCTGCCCGCACACGGCGATCCGCGAGGACGCGTCGATCAATCTCGAAGCCATCGACCGCATGCTGGTCGATTTTCCGGATGCCGACGTGGTGTTTATCGAGTCCGGCGGCGACAACCTGGCGGCGACTTTCAGCCCCGAACTGAGCGACCTCACGATCTACGTCATCGACGTCGCCGCCGGCGAGAAAATCCCGCGCAAGGGCGGCCCGGGCATCACCAAAAGCGATCTGTTCGTCATCAACAAGACCGATCTGGCGCCGTACGTGGGCGCCGATCTTGCCGTGATGCGGGCCGACACCATTCGCATGCGCACCACATCCAGCGGCTTGCGGCCTTTTGTCATGACCAATTTGAAAACGCAGGCGGGCCTGCCCGAAGTGGTTGCCTTTATCGAAACTCGGGGCATGTTGCAATCGCGCTGACCGGTATTTTCCGGCGCGCGCAAAGCAGTCGTTCCACCCTGCGGTAAACTAGCCGGCGCTGGAAGCGTGGCAGAGCGGTTGAATGCAGCAGTCTTGAAAACTGCCGAGGATGCGAGTCCTCCGTGAGTTCGAATCTCACCGCTTCCGCCGATTGAAACGAGATTTTGCAAAAAAATCCGATCTGCTCTCGACCATCTGTCACGCATTTTTATGCTTGGCCGAGACGGCTTGCTCAAAGTCAACAATAGAATTCTCTGACTGGCCAGAGGCTATTAAATCACTGCCTGACATGGCGCTCGGCCGTCCGTATTTACGAATTCGGTGTGCAGGTCACTATCAGTTGCAGCGTTCCCACGTCGAATCAAGCGTGTCCTGTTCAAAATCAGGCACTGGCTATGAATAGTATCCAGGAGTATTTATGCGTGCATCAATAGCAGGCGCAAGTCGAACCGCTTTGGCGGTGTTGGCAACTTTTTCAATTTGTGTTCATGCGTTCGCGGGCGGCCCGACGGACCGGATAACCGCCAGCCAGAGCCAGAATGACGACGCGACCGATCAGCTCATCATCAAGATGCGTGATTCGTCAACGCGCGACATCGCCAATCGCATTCGTGGCGTTGGCGCGTCGTCCGGGGTTTTGTTAACGCAATTGCGGGAGATGTCGGGCAATTCACATGTGGTGAAACTGGCTCGAAGATTAAGGCGCGTGGATGCCGATGCGCTCGCACGCCGGCTTGCGTCCGACCCGAATGTGCTCAGCGTCGAATCGGACAGGCGGGTCTATGCGCAGCGGCTTCCGAATGATCCGATGTACGCGCAGCAATGGCATTACTACGAGCCCGCGGGCGGAGTCAATCTGCCGCCGGCATGGGATATCACGACGGGCTCGAACAATATCGTCGTCGCGGTGCTCGATACCGGAATTCGGCCGCATATCGATCTAAGCGGCCGTCTGCTGGCCGGCTACGACTTCATTGGCGACCTGACGGAGTCGAACGATGGCGACGGCCGCGACGGCGATGCGAGCGATCCAGGGGATTACTGCAATGGGGGCGGCAGCTCGTGGCATGGCACGCATGTCGCCGGCACGATCGGCGCGGCGTCCAACAACAGCAGCGGCGTCTCGGGAATCAATTGGGTGTCCAAGCTGCTGCCGGTTCGCGTGCTCGGGGCTTGCGGCGGATACACCTCGGACGTCATCGACGGACTGCGCTGGGCGGCGGGTATCCCGGTCCCCGGCATCCCCTCGAACCCAACCCCGGCGCGTGTCGCGAACCTGAGCTTCGGTGGCGCGAACGGAGGCTGTTCGGCATCTTTTCAAAATGCGGTCAATGAGGTCACCGCGCGGGGAATGGTCGTTGTCGCCGCCGCGGGCAACAGCGCCGCGGACGCCGCCACATTCGAGCCGGCCGCCTGCGCCGGCGTCGTTGCAGTGGCTGCGACGGTGCGAAACGGCGGCAAGGCCAGCTACAGCAATTATGGAAGCAAGGTGTCGATCGCCGCGCCCGGCGGCGGGAGCTCGGGTGGCGTGCTCTCGACGCTCAACAGCGGCTCCACCGTTCCAGGTGCGGACTCCTATGCGTATTACCAAGGCACGAGCATGGCCGCGCCGCATGTCGCCGGCGTGGCGTCGCTGATGCTTTCGGTCAATCCAGCGTTGACATCGGCTCAGGTCACGCAAATCCTGCAAAGCTCGGCGCGCCAGTTTCCGACAGGGACGGGTGCGGACTGCAATACGGCGCTTTGCGGCGCTGGCATTGTCGATGCGGGGGCTGCGGTCCTGGCGGCCGGCGGTTCGCCTCCGGCTCCGGCAATGGTGAACGTGGCGTCGCAAGCCAATGGAGGCGTGGCGTCCGCCACATCTGCTTTTAATGCAGGATTTGCAGCCTCAGGCGCCAACAATGGCGACAGACGTGGGTCTAACTTGGGGAATGGCGGAGGCTGGCACGATGCGTCGGGCGGTCAGTTTCCCGATGCCCTGCAGATCAACTTTAATAGTGCAAAGTCGATCTCGGAAATCGATGTCTTCAGTGTGCAAGACGCCTACGCTTCCCCGTCGGAACCCACCGCTTCGATGACATTCAGTCTCTATGGCATTACTGACTTTGATGTGCAGTATTGGAATGGCGCCGGTTGGACTACGGTTCAAGGCGGTAGTGTCAGCGGAAACAATCTTGTCTGGCGAAAGTTCACATTTGCAGCCATCACGACGACTGCGATCCGGGTCAACGTTAGAAATTCAGCGGATGGATACAGCAGGCTCGCCGAGGTCGAAGC
>CAXSGT010000001.1:15871-24513 GCA_964236835.1 uncultured Polaromonas sp. | reverse complement strand
GGGTCAACGTTAGAAATTCAGCGGATGGATACAGCAGGCTCGCCGAGGTCGAAGCGTACGAGGGGACAACGTCCCCCCCATCGCTGGTGAATGTCGCATCGCAAGCCAATGGAGGCGTGGCGTCCGCCACATCTGCTTTTAATGCAGGATTTGCAGCCTCAGGCGCCAACAATGGCGACAGACGTGGGTCTAACTTGGGGAATGGCGGAGGCTGGCACGATGCGTCGGGCGGTCAGTTTCCCGATGCCCTGCAGATCAACTTTAATAGTGCAAAGTCGATCTCGGAAATCGATGTCTTCAGTGTGCAAGACGCCTACGCTTCCCCGTCGGAACCCACCGCTTCGATGACATTCAGTCTCTATGGCATTACTGACTTTGATGTGCAGTATTGGAATGGCGCCGGTTGGACTACGGTTCAAGGCGGTAGTGTCAGCGGAAACAATCTTGTCTGGCGAAAGTTCACATTTGCAGCCATCACGACGACTGCGATCCGGGTCAACGTTAGAAATTCAGCGGATGGATACAGCAGGCTCGCCGAGGTCGAAGCCTATTGAAATCCTCCTTTTGATGGCGCTGGTCGTGCGTCTTGACTGCCCTGTTGAAGGAAATTAGCAAGCGAACGTCCAAGTCTATCTAGCCAACTCACGGATTAACTTATCCAAATGCATATGTTGAGCAAACATTTTCGATCCAGCTATTGATAGATGGCCTTCGTCGCGATAAATCATCTTGCCTTCAAGTAGAGTCTCACACGTTTGTTCTTTGCAAAGCCACGGATCAAGACGAATTATCGAAAGATCCGCTACTGTTGATATTGCATTCAGAAAATTGGTGACGTCAACACGGTTTGATTTGTACTCAGCTTTATCTATTACGCATCCCTTCGGTCTACCAAATACCACTTTATTGCTCAAGTTCCGTTCCAAGCACGCGCCGATATTGAATCCCGACGATGGTGGAGGCGCTACTAGGACAACCTTCTTTCCAAGCTTTCGCAGCGTTGCCACCGACAGTCGAAGTCCTTCAATCGCAGCAGCTTCGCTCACAGAATAAGCGACAAACGAGTCTTGGCTCAATATCAAATGCTCATAGGCAGAATCGAAATTTGTATTAAAAGGACTAGATACAACAACGGTCGTAATGAACGGAGATACGCGCAAAAAATCGACGACCGATTGGTTAAAACTAATACAACGCTTTGCCCAAGCTTGGTCACGCGCGTCATGCTCCCCATTAATTTTTCTCCGTGTCGTTACGCCAATAAATGGACCGCAGCCACTCATGGTCGCTTGCATCACACCGCCGGTCCAAACCTCGGTCAAACCTGGTACCAGATGCATTGCGTACGAGTCACCCCACACAAGTAGATCCGGATCTTTTTTGTTTTTGCATTCATTGCGTGGGAAGAAGTTGGCCTTGTAGTCGCATGCTTGTGAAAATCCTGCGTTAATCGCGCGCGCATTCCCTAAAGCTATTTGTTCTGATGCCGTTTGAACCATAAATAATGGCGTAATTGACATTAATAATATCGACGATAAAGCCACCTTGGCAATTAGCGATGGAGAAACTTTAATACGACTTTTTCTTATAGGTTCTTCTACCAATCGATAAAGTAAATAAGCAAGAGAAAATGACAATGTCAAAGCAAAAAATCGCATTTCAAGTGGCAATTCTGGATTGCTACCGAACCAAGCATTTTTCATAAAGGCAATAATTGGCCAATGGACTAAATACAGTGAATATGAAAAGTTACCGATACCTGCCAGCAGTCTGGCCGGCGCCGCTAAATTGAAAAATTTGTCGTTTTTCAAAATAACGACCAGTGTTGCTGCACAGATAAACAGCGCATTGGGACCCGGATGCACTCCAACAGCTGGCATAAACGGGAGAATCAACAAGCATGCTATTGACGGCACGAAAAGCAGCTCGATGATTTTGGTAGGTTTAAGATTGAAGTCCTCTTTAGAACGCATTAACCATAACGCGCCTATTGAACCAGCAATCAATTCCCAAGCACGGGTTGGAAGCAAGTAAAAGTTGGCAATAGGTTTAAAAATGCCGCCAGCTATACATAGGCCAAGACTAACTAGAAAAAGTAGCAACGCTCCCAAAAGCCAGTGAGGCCGTTTGGTATAAAGCAGCGCTGCAGGTAGCAAAAAATAATATTGCTCTTCAATTGCGAGCGACCAAACGTGCAATAAGGGTTTTAGATCGCCAGCCCCTTCAAAGTACCCGGTTTGTTGCCAAAGCACCAAGTTTCCAGTAAATGTGACGGCACCTATAAGCTGGACTGCAAAATCACGTAGCTCCTGTTGATTAAGAAACCATGGAGCAACGAGAGCAGTGAACAGAAAAGTTACATAGGCCGCAGGCAACAGGCGTTTGGCACGTCTTATATAAAACTCTGATAGTCGAAACGTTTCGCGATTAATTCCTGTTGCCACCAAAGTTGTAATTAGAAAACCAGATATAACAAAAAATATGTCAACCCCTAGGAATCCCGATTCAACCCCGCCAATTTTGGTGTGGTAAAGAACCACCATCAAGACTGCCATGCCGCGAAGCGCTTGAATATCTGTTCGTACTGGTTTTGATTCTTCTGTCATCGATGGTCTTGCCGCCTTATATTGCAATAAATTTCACTACGCATTAGGTCGTATTTTCGTATCCTTAACATCGCCTAAATAATGCTTTTGGCTAGACAAAATTTTTTGCGGGACGTGGTGAGTATTCCGATGGTTGGTAGTGGTGATGGGTTATTTCTAGCACTTGAGCACACGTAGCAATTCAGCCGCATCATCCGTTTCCAGGTGCCAACTCGGCAAACGATCAAAAAAGGGCCTCACGGCCCATTTTGTTTTTCTTCGTCCAAAAAGGTCTGAGATGCGACGCCGCCAGCGCTTGGTGCGCGGCTCAAGTCATTGTTCTTGGTCACCAGCCTGCGTAGCAGACGGGTAAATTCCTCCTGCTCGCCGGCATCCAGCGGTTCCAGGATAAGCTGCTGCGCCCTGAGCATTGCCGGCGCTGCCTCGCCCAGCAATTGACGTGCGGCGTTGGTCAGGGTAAGTTGCTTCACTCTGCGGTCTTCAGGCGAAGCGCCGCGAACAAGCAGGTTGCGTGATTCGAGCCGGTCAATGACGCCGGCGACAGTCGAGGTGTCAAGCCCGATGGCGCGCGCCAACGTGCGCTGGTCGATTTGCGGAGAATTGCCTACGGTTTGCAGGGCTGCGTACTGTACTGGCGTGATGCCGAAAGCTTCGGTCTGCTGCAGAAAGATCGCCACCGAGATTTGATGCAGCCGCCGGATGTAGTAACCGGGCTGCTGGTCGATGGCAAGCTCTGGCGACGTATCGTTGTGCATGAATTCGCTGGTCTGCCTGATTAGGATTAGGATTTTTATCGTATCACTGCACTGATAGTTATCGTACTGACTGGTCGACATCTGAGCTTGAAAAAACAAAATGCTATTAATTTTGTAGCTGCTTTTGACATGGGTACTGCGCAAGAACGGTTTTTCATTCATAAATTTGCACTTGGCAGAACCGACAAGGGTTAACCCTAAAGCCGTTGAAGAAGACTTGTCACTATACTAATCGTTAGCATACTGATTGTTTAGCGATCAATTTGAGGAAGTATATGAACAATAAGGCATTGGAGCTTCCTGTCCTGGTGGCGGGTGGCGGCATTGGCGGCCTGGCGGCCGCGCTGGCGCTGGTTAAGCAAGGGTTCAAGGTCAAAGTCCTGGAACAGGCGCCGCAATTGGGCGAAATCGGCGCGGGCATTCAGCTGGGGCCGAACGCCTTTGCCGCCTTCGACGCGCTGGGCATCGGCGAAAAAGCACGGGCCCGGGCGGTCTATACCGACGAGATGGTAATGCACGACGCGCTCGATGAAGCCCTGGTCGGCCGTATCCCGACCGGCGAAGCCTTTCGCCGGCGTTTCGGCAATCCGTATGCGGTGATTCACCGCGCCGACGTGCATGGCTCGCTGCTCGAAGGCGCGCGGGAAAGCGGGTTGATCGACGTGCAAACCTCGACCCAGGTGGTGCGCGCCGAGCAGGACGCGGACAGCGTCACCGCGATCGACCAGAACGGCGCCGCGCATCGCGGAGTCGCGCTGATCGGCGCCGACGGCGTGAAGTCGGCCGTGCGCCAGCAGTATGTCGGCGACGAGGCGCGCGTCTCGGGCCATGTGGTGTACCGCGCCGTCGTCGAGAAAAAGGATTTTCCGCCCGACCTGCAGTGGAACGCGGCGAGCATCTGGGTCGGCCCAAATTGCCACCTGGTGCACTATCCGCTGCGCGGCGGCGAGCAGTACAACGTCGTCGTGACCTTTCACAGCCGCAAGCCCGAAGAATGGAGCGTCACCGAGGGCAGCCGCGAAGAGGTGCAATCGTATTTCGATGGCATCTGCTCGCGGGCGCACCGGCTGATCGACCTGCCCAAGAGCTGGAAGCGCTGGGCCACGGCCGACCGCGACCCGATCGGACTATGGAATTTCGGCCGCGCGACGCTGCTCGGCGACGCGGCGCATCCGACGCTGCAATACATGGCGCAGGGCGGCTGCATGGCGCTCGAAGACGCCGTCACGCTGGGCGAAGCGTTGCGTGTCAGTGGCAACGACTTCCGGCTTGGCTTCGATCTGTACCAGCGTTCGCGCGTCGCCCGCACCGCCCGCGTCGTGCTGTCGGCGCGCGAGATGGGCCGGATTTTTCATGCCCAGGGCGTCGAGCGGCTGGTGCGCAACGACTTGTGGAAAGGCCGCACGCCCGAGCGCTATTACGACGCGATGGAGTGGCTCTACGGCTGGAAGCTGGACAACTGCCTGGCCGCCTGACGCCAGGGCTCGATTCTTTAAATTTTTCAGGAGATCACCTTATGCAAGAACTCGCCCGCCTCGAAGATTTGCCTTTGGAATACCGCGACGCGCTGACGGCGCAAAACCTGGTGCCGCTGTGGCCCAGCCTGCGCGGCGTGCTGCCGCCCGACAAGCCGCTGCCCCGCACTCAAGCTGCCGCCTGGTCGTACCAAGCGCTCAGACCGCTCTTGATCCAGGCCGGCGAGCTCACGCCGATCGAAAAAGCCGAGCGCCGCGTGCTGGTGCTGGCGAACCCAGGCCACGGCCTGGACAAAATGCAGGCCAGCGCGGCGATCTATTTGGGCATGCAGCTGCTGCTGCCGGGCGAATGGGCGCCGTCGCACCGCCACACGCCGAACGCGGTCCGCATGATCATCGAGGGCGAAGGCGCCTACACGACGGTGAACGGCGAAAAATGCTCGATGAGCCGCGGCGACCTCATCCTGACGCCGACCGGCCAGTGGCACGACCACGGCCACGACGGCGACCAGCCGGTGGTCTGGCTCGACGTGCTGGACCTGCCGCTGGTGTACTACATGGAGGCGTCCTACCATGTCGATGGTCCCAAGCAAATTCCCAAACCCGGACGGGGCGACCGCATTTATGCGGGCGGCGGCATGGTGCCGACGGCAATGTTCGAGCGCTCGGGCAAGACCTACCCGATGCTGCGCTACCCGTGGGTGGAAGCGCGCGCCGCGCTCGTGGCCCTGGCCGAAGACCAGCCCGACCTGCAAGCGGTCCAGCTCACCTACATCAACCCCGAGACCGGCGGCGACGCGGAAAACATCCTCGGCTATTACGCGCTCATGCTGCGGCCCGGCCAGACCTTGGCCCTGCCGGTGCGCTCGCCGGCAATGGTGTTCCATGTGATCGAAGGCGGCGAAGGCGGCGTCGAGGCGCGGGTCGAAGACCAGACCTTCACGCTGCGCGAGGCCGACACCTGCTGCGCGCCGGGCTACAGCCGGGTGACGCTGCGCAACTGCGACAGCGGCAAACCGTCGTTTCTCTTCGTCGTTGACGAGTCGCCGCTGCACCGCAAGCTCGGCGTGTTTGAAAACCGCGGCTGAGCCGGCGCTTTGGGTGCTACTGTGCAGCTATACACATTTTTCAACAGCTCGGCGTCGTACCGCGTCCGCATCGCGCTCGGCCTGAAGGGGCTGGCGGCCGACGCCGTCGGCGTCAATCTGCGCAGCGGCGCGCAGCGTTCAGCGGACTTTCTGGCGCTGAACCCTTCCGGGCAGGTGCCGACGCTCGTCGATGGCCAAACGCGGCTGTCGCAGTCGCTGGCGATCATCGATTACCTCGACCGGCTGCAGCCCGCCCCGCTCCTGGTGCCCGCCGGCGGCCCGGCGCGCGGCCAGGTGCTCGAGATCGCGCAGCTGATCGCCTGCGACATCCATCCGCTCAACAACCTGCGGGTGCTGAAATACCTGACGGGCGAGATGGGCTTGAGCGACGCGCAGAAAAACGCCTGGTATGCGCACTGGATCGCCGCCGGCTTCGATGGCCTCGAAGCGCTGCTGCCCGAGCAGGGCGGCTGGTGCGTCGGCGACGCGCCGACGCTGGCCGACTGCTGCCTGGTGCCGCAAGTCGCCAATGCCGAGCGCATGAAGATCGATCTGTCGGCCTGGCCGCGCACCGTGCGCATCGCCGCTTTGGCGCGCCGGCATCCGGCATTCATTCAGGCCGAGCCGCAACGCCAGCCCGACTACAGCGCCTGACGCCGCTTTTTCGGGCCGGCGCCAATTCAGCGCGGCGGCGCGTCTTTTTTTCGCAGTTCCTGCTGGATCTGACGCTTGCGTTTGCTCTTGTTTTGCGACGCTTTTTCGGCTGGGCGCAGGCGCTGCGCTTCGGCTTCGCGCTCGCGCTCCAGCCGATCGCGCTTTTTGCCGCGCAAGTGCACAATCAAGCGCGCCAGCGCAAAACTGGCGGCGCAGCTGATGACCAGAAAAATAATGGCGGAAGAAGATTCCATGCGGCGCCGCGCTTGTTTCTCAATTCGGCAAAAACAGCGCTTGCAAATCGTTTAGAAAATCAAAGCCGCGCTCGGTCGGCCTGGCGTGCACAAGGTCGCGCTCGATCAGGCCTTTGCGCTCGGCTTCCACCATGGCCTGCTCGATCGCGGTGAACGGCAGGCCGGTCCGGTCGGCGAAGTCTCGCAGCTCGAAGCCGTCCTTCAGCCGCAAGGCGTTGAGCATGAACTCGAACGGCAGATCGGCGCGGCCGACTTCGGTCTCCTGCGCCACTGCGCCTTCGGCCAGGGCTTTTTCCATGTAAAGCGCGGGCTCGCGCAATCGCACCTGCCGGATCACACGGTGCGCGAAGCTGAGCTTGCTGTGCGCGCCCGCGCCGATTCCCAGGTAGTCGCCGAACCGCCAGTAGTTGAGGTTGTGCGCGCAGCGATGACCGGGTTTGGCGTAAGCCGACACCTCGTAGCGCCCAAGCCCCGCGGCCTCGGTCATTTCGGTGATCTGGTCGAGCATCGCGTAGGCCGTGTCGTCCTCGGGAATCACCGGCGGGTATTTGGCGAACCAGGTGTTCGGCTCGATCGTCAGGTGGTAGATCGAGATATGCGGCGGCTGCAACGCCAGCGCCTGCCGCATGTCCCGCGCCTGATCGTCCAGCGTCTGGCCGGGCAGCGCGTACATGATGTCGAGATTGAAGGTGTCGAAGGCCTGCGCCGCCTCCTCCACTGCCGCGATCGCCTGGGCGCGGTCGTGCACTCGACCCAGGGCCAACAAGTGCGCGTTGTCGAAGCTTTGCACACCAATCGACAAGCGATTCACGCCGGCGCTGCGAAAGGCCTTGAAACGATTTTTCTCGAATGTGCCGGGGTTGGCTTCGAGCGTGATCTCGCAGCCGGCCGCAAGCCGCAGCCGCGCCCGGATGTCGCCGAGCAGCCGGTCGATGGCCTGCGGCGAGAACAGGCTGGGCGTTCCGCCGCCGATGAAAATGCTGTGGATCGTGCGGCCCCACACCAGCGGCAGCGACGCCTCCAGGTCGGCCAGCAGCGCGTCGAGGTAGCGCTGCTCGGGCAGCTCGCCCTTGGCCTCGTGCGAGTTGAAATCGCAATACGGGCATTTCTTCAGGCACCATGGCAGATGCACATAGAGCGACAGCGGCGGCAAGGCGGCGAGCCGCAGCGTGCCGCCGCGCTGGTAGTGCTGGACGTCCTGTTGCGCCATGGCTAAGAGTTAAAGCCAGCGCTCGCGCATCAGCGCGATCATTCGGCGCGCCGCCTGGCCACGGTGGCTGTTGGCGTTTTTCACGTCGGTAGGCAATTGCGCGAATGTCTGGCCGAACTCCGGGATGAACATCACCGGATCGAAACCGAAGCCGTTGCCGCCCACGGGCCGCAGCGCGATTTCGCCGGCGACCCGGCCGCTGGCGACCAGCGGCTCCGGATCGTCCGCCGAGCGCAGCGCCACTAGCGTGCTGACCAACGCGGCGCGGCGCTCGGACGGCCGCGTCAGGTGCGCCATCTGCTCCAGCAGGGCTTGCACGTTGTTGTCGTCGCCCTTCGCGTAGCCGAAGCGCGTCGCGTAAAACGCCGTGTCCACGCCAGGCAGGCCGCCGAAAGCCTCGACGCAGAGGCCCGCGTCGTCGGCCAGCGCCGGCAAGCCGCTGAGCGCCGCCGCATGGCGCGCCTTGGCGAGCGCGTTTTCGACAAAGGTGCGAAAAGGCTCGTCGGCCTCGGGAATTCCCAGCGCCGCCTGGCTCCGGAGTTCATGGCCCAGCGGCGCCAGCATCGCCTGCAGTTCGGCGAGTTTGCCCGGATTGTTCGA
>CAXSGT010000001.1:0-15771 GCA_964236835.1 uncultured Polaromonas sp. | reverse complement strand
GCCGAGTCTTCCAAGTAGTCCAGGTCCAGCACCGGCTGGCCCCGGACCATGCCGACCGAGACGGCGGCGACATGGTCCAGGATCGGCGACGCCTGGAGTTTGCCGGCGGCCAGCAATTTGCCGACCGCGTCGTGCGCGGCGACAAAGGCGCCGGTGATGCTTGCGGTGCGGGTGCCGCCATCGGCCTGCAGCACGTCGCAGTCGAGATAAATCGTTCGTTCGCCAAGCTTTTTCAAATCGAACACCGAGCGCATCGAGCGGCCGATCAGGCGCTGGATTTCCTGCGTGCGGCCGCTTTGCTTGCCGCGGGCGGCTTCCCGGTCGCCGCGGGTGTGCGTGGCGCGCGGCAGCATGCCGTATTCGGCCGTCACCCAGCCTTCGCCGCTGCCCTTCTTGTGGCTGGGAACTCTTTCCTCGACGGAAGCGGTGCACAGCACCCGTGTGCCGCCGAACTCGATCAGCACCGAGCCTTCGGCGTGAACGGTGTAGTGGCGGGTGATGCGCACCGCGCGCAAGGCGTTCGCGGCGCGCGCGCCGGCGCGTTCAAAAAGGTCCATGGATTTGACTTTCCGGCGCGGCAACGCCAAGCGTGAAGTAGAGGAAAGATAGCCTGCACAGCGCCAAAGCGGCGGCGGCCCCGGCCAAGTGAGTCAGGATTTTCTCGGGGTGGTGCGGCGTATCGCCTCGTTGATCTCGGCGATCGACCGCTCGATGCTGGCTTCGTCGAGCGCGTCCGCCGTGGTTTCGAGCAAGCCCGTCTGAATTGTCGAGGCGAACTCTCCGTCCAACATGCTGTCGGCGATCACCACCTGCGACGACTCGAACAGATCCGGCGTTTCCCACTCGATCGCCAATGCCGTGACGTTGTCGCTGGTCTCGCCGGCCGCGCGCAATGCGCGCTCGATCAGGTTCGGCACGGCTTCGGAAACCGGCTTTCCCGCCAGCTGCAACACAATCTCGTCATCGCTCAAGCTTCCCCAAAGGCCGTCCGAGCACAGCAGCAGCTTGTCGCCCTCAAGCAACCTGATCGGGCCTGTGACGTCGAAAACCGGCTTGGCGGTCGAGCCCAGGCAGCTGAACAGGATGTTGCGGTTGATCTGTTCGATGGAGGCGCCGCCGGCGCTGCGCTGCTCGAGAAAAGAGTGATCGCGTGTGCGCATCAGCAACTCGCCATTTCTCACCACATACAGGCGCGAGTCGCCGCAGTGGACCCAGGTGGCGCTGCTGCCTTGCAGCACCGCGGCCACAAGCGTGGTGCGCGGCGTGTCGAGCATGGCCTTGCGGGTCGCGTAGCGAATGATCTGGTGGTGTGCGGCCAGCAGCGCGTTCGATAAAAATCGGCTCGGATCCCGAAGGATGGGCTTGGCTTCTTTCTGGTAGAGCGCGGAAACCTTCTCCAGCGCAAGCTGAGCGGCCACCTCGCCTTCCGGATGACCGCCCATTCCATCGGCCAATAGGAACAGGCCCGACTCCCGCGTGTAGCAGTAGCCCATGCGGTCTTCATTGTTTTGCCGGCTACCGATGCGACTGAGCTGAAAAACCGAAAATTTCATTTGAACCGGGTAGCCAGGACACTCACCTTGCGCGCGGTTTTTTTGGTGTCCGAGACGACGTTCTCGAATTGCAGGCGCACTTTTTCGCTGACGCTGAGCTTGGTGTAGCGGCGCTCGTTTTCCCGGCTGAGCTCTTTTTGCAGGGAAAACACCGATTGCGGGCGCGATAGCGGGTCCAGCGCCATGCACCATTCGACCACTTCGATCAGGTTGTCCGAATAAATCCCGCGCAGGCGCGAAAGCGCCAGCGACAGCCGGTCTTTTTCCAGCCGCTGCGGCGCGTCATTGGGCGGATAGCCCTGCATGCTGGCGTAAATACAGGCGCCGATGGCGTAGATATCGGTCCAGGGACCCATCGACGAGTCGCGCCGGTACATCTCGGGCGCGGCGAAGCCCGGCGTGTACATCGGCCGGATGAAGTTGCCTTCCTTGCTAAGCACTTCGCGAGCGGCGCCGAAATCGATCAGCACCGCCCGGTTGTCGTCGGTAATGAAAATATTGGCCGGCTTGATGTCCAGATGCAGCATCTTGTGCTGGTGAACGATGCGCAGGCCGCGCAGGATTTCATCATAGAGCGAGCGAATGGTCGATTCGCGAAACACCTTTGGCTTCTTCAAATCCCGCGCCGTGATGATGAAATCCTGCAGGGTTCCGCCCTCCAGGTAATTCATGACCATGTAGACGGTTTCGTTCTCGCGAAAGAAATTGAGAACACTGACCACCGAGCCATGCGAGATCTGCGCCAGCGAGCGGCCTTCCTCAAAAAAACTCTTGAGGCCCAGGCGGTAGAGCGACAGCTTTTCAGGCATCACCTGCGGGAGCAGCTCCCCGGCCGCGCGGCTCGCCAGCGACGAAGGCAAGTACTCCTTGATGGCGAACTGCAGACCCGCGCTGTCGAGGGCCAAGTAAACTACCCCGAACCCACCCGCGGAAAGCTTACGCACAACGCGGTAACCGCCGATCATGGTGTCCGGCGCCAGTGATGAAGGCTTGACCTTTGACATAATTTGAAAATGAGCTTGGCGAAACCGCCACGAAACAACGTTTTTCCCTAATTTTTGCAAGGCGCAAAGCCAATGGCAGTTTATAGCATGACGGGTTACGCAAGCGTGCAGTCGAGTCCAGCGCAGCCGGCGCCCGACACCGAGGCACCTCGGGACGCCGCGCCGCGCCTGGGAATCGAGATACGGTCGGTCAACAGCCGCTTTCTGGATCTGGCTTTTCGTCTGCCCGACGAACTTCGCCAGAGCGAACCCGCTCTGCGTGAGCTGCTCGTCGGCAGGCTCAAACGCGGCAAGGTCGAGCTGCGCGCCTCGATCGAGAACTTGTCGGCGAGCAGCCTGCGAGCGCCCTCGTCCGCCACGCTCCAGCGCCTGGGCTCGATCGAGGACAGCGTCAAGGCCTGGCTGCCGCAGGCCGGCGCTCTTAGCGTGGCCGACGTGCTGCGAATCGCCAGCAACGAAGACAAAAAGCCTCACGATCATGTCGAAGAGGTGCTTCGATTGGCCAAAAAGGCTTTGAAGGAGCTGCTATCGGCCCGCGAGCGCGAAGGCGCCCGCCTGGCCGCGACGCTGCTTGACCGCGCCAGACAATTGCGCGCTTTGGCGGCGCTGGCGGACCCCATGGTTCCCAGGCTGGTCGAGCAGCAAAAAGCGCGCTTTCTGGAGCGCTGGAAGGAAGCCCTGGCTGCCAAAAGCGGCGCCGTGCCGCCCGAAGTCGCCCAGGACCGGGCGTTGACCGAAGCGGTCGCCTTCGCCATCCGGATCGACGTGGCCGAAGAGCTCACCCGCCTGGCATCACACCTCGACGAAATCGAGCGGCTGCTGTCGGACGGCGGCGAGCTGGGCAAGCGGCTGGACTTCCTGATCCAGGAATTGCACCGCGAAGCCAACACGCTTGGCGCCAAATCGGCGTCGCTGGAATTGACGCGCGTCTCGGTCGAGATGAAAGTGTTGATCGAGCAGATTCGCGAGCAGGTCCAAAATATCGAGTGATACGCCGCCCGCTCTTTAATTCATAGCAGCTGCCGAGCGCCAAGCATGGACTATCCTGGAAATCTATTCGTTGTCGCAGCGCCGAGCGGGGCCGGCAAGTCCAGCCTGGTCAAAGCATTGATGGAGATCGATTCGGCGATCCAGCCGGCCGTCTCACACACCACCCGGCCGCCGCGCGGGCAGGAAAAGCATGGCAGGGAGTATTTTTTCCTGTCGCCGGAAGAATTCGACGGCATGGTCAGGCGTGATGCTTTCCTGGAATGGGCGCATGTCCATGGCCACCGTTACGGCACGTCACGCCATACGATCGAAGAGCGCGTGGCGCATGGCGCCGACGTCATCCTGGAAATCGATTTTCAGGGCGCCATCAACGTCAAGCGGATTTTCTCCAATGCGGTGCTGATTTTCATATTGCCGCCGAGTTGGGAAGAGTTGCGGTCGCGATTGCAGCGACGCGGCGAAGACTCGGCGCAAGTGATTGAATTGCGGCTGGAAAACGCGGCCGCCGAGATGACCCAGGCGCAAAAATTCGACTTCGTTATAATCAATGAGTTGTTCGAGCGGGCGGTTTTCGATCTCAAAACCATCGTTCACGCCCAGCGCCTTAAGTTTTCCGCCCAGCGACGCGCTCGGGCGCCGACTTTCAAGATGCTTCATATTCCTTAAATTCCGTTGTTGGTACACCGATACCTGAAAGCACTTTATGGCCCGCATCACTGTCGAAGACTGCCTCGAAAAAATTCCCAACCGGTTTCAGCTTGTCCTGGCCGCCACCTACCGGGCACGCATGCTGAGCCAAGGGCACGCCGCCAAGATAGAAAGCAAAAACAAGCCGGGCGTGACCGCCTTGCGAGAAATCGCCGATGGCAAAGTGGGTCTGGAAATGCTCAAAAAAGTGCCCAGCTAAGCAGCTGATCTGGCCCAAAGCAATAAAAAAAGCACCTGTTCAGGTGCTTTTTTTAATTCAGGGCTGTATAGAGTCCATCTTTTTGTTGCTTTATTCATGCCGCGCTATATTAAGGCATGAGCGCATTGCCTTCGCCTATCGTTCCTCAAAGGCCGACGCCCGCCGCCGCGAACGCCGCAGCGGCCAGTTTCGCCGCGCTCACCGACAAGCTCGATTACTTGAACGATGCGGATGTCGAAAACGTTCGTCAGGCTTATCGCTTCGCCGATGCGGCGCATCTGGGCCAGCTCCGCAACAGCGGCGAGCCTTACATCACACACCCTATCGCTGTCGCGCAGCAATGCGCGGAATGGAAACTAGACGCGCAAGCCCTGATGGCCGCCTTGCTCCATGACGCCATCGAGGACTGCGAGGTCACCAAGCCCGAGCTGATCGAGCACTTCGGCGCTCCAGTTGCCGAGTTGGTCGATGGCCTGACGAAACTGGAAAAGCTCGAATTCAACACGCGCGAGGAAAACCAGGCCGAGTCTTTCCGAAAAATGCTCCTGGCCATGGCGCGCGATGTGCGGGTGATCCTGATCAAGCTGGCAGACCGTATTCACAACATGCGCACGCTGAGCGATGCGCCGCGCGCCAAATGGAACCGAATTTCCCGAGAAACCCTTGACATCTATGCGCCCATCGCACATCGCCTGGGCTTGAATTCAACCTACCGGGAACTTCAGGACCGGTCTTTTCAACACCTGTACCCGTGGCGTTACGCCATCTTGGCCAAAGCGCTGGCGCGCGCGCGGGGACGCCGGCGCGATGTGATCAAACGCGTTCAGTCCGAGGTCGAAGCGGCTTTTGAAGAGGCGCATATCCCGGTGCACATCTATGGCCGCGAGAAGACGCTGTTTTCCATCTATCACAAAATGGATCAGAAGCACCTGTCTTTTGCCCAGGTGACCGATCTCTATGGTTTTCGCATCATCGTGGCGGATTTGACGACTTGCTACAGCGCCATGGGCGTGCTGCACCAGCTCTACAAACCTTTGCCCGGAAGGTTCAAGGACTACATCGCTATCCCGAAGGTGAACGGCTACCAGTCATTGCATACGACCCTGGTGGGACCGTTCGGTATCAATGTCGAATTCCAGATGCGCACCGACGCCATGCATGTGGTCGCGGAAACCGGCGTCGCGGCGCACTGGCTTTACAAGGCAACCGATCCCAACAGCCTGACTTCACAGCGTCTTGGAACGAAATGGCTGCAGTCGCTGCTCGACATCCAACACGAAACACGCGACGCCGCTGAATTCTGGGACCACGTCAAGATCGATCTGTTTCCCGATGCCGTTTACGTTTTCACGCCGAAAAGCCAGATCATGGCGATGCCGCGCGGCGCCACGATCATCGACTTCGCCTACGCCATTCATAGCGATGTTGGGCACCACGCCATGGCGGCCAAGGTGAATGGACAACAGGTGCCGCTGCGAACCGAACTGCGCAACGGTGATGTGGTCGAGATCATCACGGCGCCCGCTTCAACGCCCAATCCGGCATGGCTTGGTTTCGTGCGAACCGGAAAAGCGCGCTCCAAAATCCGCCATCACCTCAAGACCATGGCGCTGGCGGAGTCGCAGGAGTTGGGCGAGAAAATGCTGGCCCAGGCCTTGCGGGCCGAAGGGGTCGAGTGGCAGCGTTTTTCACAGAGCGAAAAATTACATCATGCTCTCTGGGAAAAAATTCTGCGTTTTACCGGCAATCGCTCGCGCGCCGAGTTGCTCACCGACATCGGCCTAGGCAAGCGCATCGCGAGCATGATCGCAAAGCGCGTAGTGTCTTTTCTTGCCGAGATGGGCGAAAAACCCGATCTCCTGCTGATGAGCCGCGAGCGTTATACCGCGCATGAGTCGGTGTCGCAGGGAGCCTTGGCGCTCGATGGCGGTGAAGGGGCGTCGGTGCAGTTTTCGCGCTGCTGCTGCCCTATTCCAGGTGACGCGATTCTGGGCTATCTGGGCCATGGCGAAGGTCTTTTTGTGCATACCGACGACTGCGTCGTTGCCAGGCGTTTGCAACAACGCGACAGCGATCGTTTCATCGCGGTTGACTGGTCGGATGAGCCAGTCCGCACTTTTGAGACCAATCTTCTGGTCACGGTGTCCAATGGCAAAGGCGTGCTGGCGCGCGTGGCGGCGGCGCTGGCCAGCGCTGAAGTCGATATCACCCATGTGGACATGGGCAGCGAGCCTGCGGACGGCGCGACGGACCTGCTTTTCAGCGTCGCCGTGCGCGACCGGATTCAACTGGCGTCGGCACTGCGAAATGTAAGGCGGGCGAATTCGGTGTTGCGAGTGCAACGCGCCAAAGCTGCCGGTTAACTGGCCTTGCCGAGGTCCGAGCCGAAACTCAATGCGCTGACGGCGCGGGATACCGCACCTTTAATATTTCGAGTGCCACGCTGCCCTGCGGAGTGACCAGATTGACTTCATCACCCGCATGCGACTTGAGCAACGCTCGGGCGACAGGAGATATCCAGCTGATGCGGCCCGAGCCTCCATCGGTCTCGTCGACCCCGAGGATCGTCACAGTGCGCTCGTTGCCTTGAGAATCGGCATAGACGACGGTGGCGCCAAAAAAAATTTGCTCGCTTCCATGGTGCAGCGACGGGTCGACAATCTCGGCGATTTCCAGTCTTTTCGTCAAAAACCTGATCCGCCGGTCGATCTCGCGCAGCCGTTTCTTGCCATACAGGTAGTCGCCATTTTCCGATCGGTCGCCGTTGCTCGCCGCCCAATGAACGCTATCCACCACCTTGGGGCGCTCGATGTCGATCAAGTGACTCAATTCGCGGCGCAATCCCTCGTATCCCTGCGCGGTAATGTAGTTTTTACCGTGTGAATTTACTTCGGCCGGCGGCGGCGCGTCGTCATCGTTGTCAAGATCGACTTCTTTGGTAAAAGCTTTGCTCATAAGGTTAGCTTGACGCCGAAATTTAGCCAAGAAATGAAAAAGCCCGCAAAGTTCATTGCAGGCTTTTCGTATTTTTGGTGCGGCTGGCAGGAATTGAACCCACGACCCCTTGGTTCGTAGCCAAGTACTCTATCCAACTGAGCTACAGCCGCTAAGTCTCAAATTATAGCGCATGAGAAAAGCTGGAAATAATCCGCCACGGGCGCAATGGACTAGACCGGCAGCGGATTGCGCAGCCGTATGTGAAGTTCGCGCAGCTGCTTTTCATCGACCGGGCTTGGCGCATGGGTGAGCAGGCATTGCGCGCGCTGCGTTTTCGGAAAGGCGATCACGTCGCGTATCGATTCGGCGCCGGTCATCATGGTGACGATGCGGTCCAGGCCGAAAGCCAGGCCGCCGTGCGGCGGCGCGCCGTACTGCAGCGCGTCGAGCAGGAAACCGAACTTCAGCTGCGCTTCCTCGGCGCCGATGTTCAGCGCGTTGAACACCTTGCTTTGCACCTCGGCGCGGTGGATGCGGATCGAGCCGCCGCCGAGCTCCCAGCCGTTGAGCACCATGTCGTAGGCCTTGGCGATACAGCGGCCCGGGTCCGTGTCCATCCAGTCTTCGTCGCCGTCCTTGGGAGCGGTGAAGGGATGGTGCACGGCGCTCCAGCGCTTGGCGTCCTCATCGTATTCGAACATCGGAAAATCGACCACCCATAGCGGCTTCCAGCCCTTCGTGAACAAACCGGTCCTTTTACCGAACGCGCTGTGGCCAATCTTCAGCCGCAAAGCGCCGATGCTGTCATTGACCACCTTGGCCTTGTCGGCGCCGAAGAAAAGAATGTCGCCATCCTGCGCGCTCGTGCGACGCAAGATCGCGGCGATTGCCGCATCGTGAATGTTCTTGACGATAGGGCTTTGCAAGCCGTCACGGCCTTTGCCGGCATCGTTGACCTTGATCCAGGCCAGACCCTTTGCGCCATAAATTTTCACGAACTCGGTGTAGCCGTCGATTTCGCTGCGGCTGATCTCCGCGCCGCCCGGCACGCGCAGCGCCACCACCCGCCCGCCCGCGCTTGTGGCCGGTGCGCTGAAGACCTTGAAGTCCACATCGGCCATTAGGTCGGTAAGCTCGGTGAATTCGAGATCGACGCGCAGATCGGGCTTGTCGGAGCCAAAGCGGTGCATCGCGTCGGCGTACGCCATGACCGGAAAGTCTCCCAGTTCTTCGTTCAGCACAGTCTTGAAGATCTTGCCGATCATGCCCTCGAACAGGTCGCGGATTTCCTGCTCGCCCATGAACGACGTCTCGATATCGATCTGCGTGAATTCAGGCTGGCGGTCGGCGCGCAGGTCTTCGTCGCGAAAGCATTTGGTGATCTGGTAGTAGCGGTCGAAACCGGCGACCATGAGCAGCTGCTTGAACAATTGAGGGCTTTGAGGCAGCGCGAAAAATTGGCCTTCGTTGACACGGCTGGGCACCAGATAGTCGCGCGCGCCCTCGGGCGTGCTTTTGGTCAGCATCGGCGTTTCGATGTCGATAAAACCGTTGGCATCCAAAAATTTTCGCGTTTCCATGGCGACCCGGTAACGCAGCAGCAAATTATTTTGCATGTAAGGGCGGCGCAAATCCAGCACGCGGTGCGTCAGGCGCGTCGTCTCCGACAGGTTGTCGTCGTCAAGCTGAAAAGGCGGTGTCACGCTGGGATTGAGCACCATCAGTTCATGGCACAGCACCTCGACCTTGCCGCTTTTTAGGCTGTCGTTGGTCGTGCCTTCGGGGCGGGCGCGCACCACGCCCTTGACCTGCACGCAAAACTCGTTGCGCACCTCTTCGGCAGTCTGGAACATCGCGGCGCGATCCGGATCGCACACCACCTGCACATAGCCTTCCCGGTCGCGCAAGTCGATAAAAATAACGCCGCCGTGGTCGCGCCGGCGGTTCACCCAGCCGCACAGGCTGACGCTCTGGCCAAGCAGGCTCTCGGTCACCAGGCCGCAATAGCTCGAACGCATCTGCGCGGCTTGGGAAATTTGGGAATCAGCTAATGCCATAAAAACTCGAACTTTCAGTGCCTTCGGGCAATTTCCATCAGCTTAAAGAGGAGGATTGAGCGACCGGGCGGGCGGCTTTGCGGGAACTACCACGCCCATTGAAATCACATAGGTCAAGGCTTCATCGACGCTCATTTTCAGCTCGATGCATTCGGCTTTTCTGAGCATGACGAAGTAGCCTCCCGTCGGGTTGGGCGTCGTCGGAATATAAACGCTCAAATATTCGCCCGGCAGATGGTTGGCCACGTCCCCGCCGGGCAACCCCGTCAGGAAACCAATCGTCCAGACGCCTTCGCGCGGCCACTGCACGAGCAGCGTTTTGCGAAACGCGTTGCCATTTTCCGAGAACAGCGTGTCCGAGACCTGTTTGACGCTCGAATAGATGGAGCGCACGATCGGAATCCGACGCAGCACCGAATTGCCGTAGCCAAGCAGTTTCCGGCCGAAAAAGTTGCTTGCGACCGCCCCCATCATGAGCACGATGCCAAGCGTCAACAGCACGCCGAAACCGGGAATATGAAAGCCGAGCAGCTTGTCCGGATGCCACGCGCCCGGCAGGATAAGCAGCGTCTGGTCGAGCAGCCCGACGATCCAGTCAAGCACCGCCAGCGTGATCGTCAGCGGCACCAGCACCAGTAGCCCCGACACCAGCCACCGGCGAAAAGAGCCCATCATGAAGGTTTGGAAGAAGCGTCGCTGCCCGCGCCCTTGCCGCCCGTCGCGCCGGCTGGCGCGACCGAAGGCGCGGGTGCGGCGACAGTCGGCGCGGCGGCCGGTGCGGCAGCGGCTTCGGCGCCATCGGCTTTGCCCTCTTGCGCTGGCGATTCGCCATCGGCGCCTTTGGCGCCGGGCGCGGCGTTGCCTGCGTTATTGCCGCTGCGAAAATCCGTCACATACCAGCCCGACCCCTTGAGCTGAAATCCTGCCGCGGTCAGCTGCTTTTTAAAGCTCGACGCGCCGCATTGCGGGCAATCGGTCAAGGGCGCGTCCGACATTTTTTGCAATACATCCTTGGCATAACCGCAGGATTCGCATTTGTAAGCGTAGATTGGCATGGAGTTTGGACTTGTTTTCAGGCGCATTCGACTTGGGACAGGCGTCGAATGCAAAGTTTTCGATTATAAGGCTTGCCTATGAAAGTCCTGAGAGAAGCTCGAGCGCCCTGGCACGGTGCCAGCCGCCGGCAATGCCGTCAAAATAGCCGGATGCGAAGCACAAGCTGCATGACCAAAAGTCCCAGCACAAAGCCCAGACCGCCGTAGATCAAGCTTTGCAGCAGTTTGTTGGTTCGTCTCTGCTCGGCCAGCAGCTCATTGAGCTGGCGTCGATCCAGTGAGGTCTCCCTGCCCTTGAGGTATTGCGCCAGCAGCCGCGGCAGCGCCGGCAGCAGCTTGGCGTAGGCCGGCGCCTCGGCTTTTAGCTGGGCAAAGAGCTTTTCCGGCCCCACCTGCTCGAGCATCCAGCGCTCCAGGAAAGGCTTGGCGGTGCTCCACAAGTCGAGGTCGGGATCGAGCTCGCGCCCCAGGCCTTCGATGTTGAGCAGCGTTTTTTGCAGCAGCACCAGTTGCGGCTGGATTTCCACCTGGAAGCGGCGCGAGGTCTGGAACAGCCGCATCAGCACCAGGCCGAGCGAAAGCTCCTTGAGCGGACGGTCGAACATCGGCTCGCAGCAGGCGCGGATCGCCGACTCGAGCTCATCGACGCGGGTTGCCGGCGGAACCCAGCCCGACTCGATGTGCAATTCGGCGACGCGCTTGTAGTCGCGCTGGAAAAATGCGCTGAAATTTTGCGCCAGGTATTCCTTGTCCACCGCGGTGAGCGTGCCGACGATGCCGAAGTCCAGCGAAATGTAGCGCCCGAACGTTGCCGGCGCCAAGCTGACCTGGATGTTGCCCGGATGCATGTCTGCATGAAAAAAACCGTCGCGAAACACCTGCGTGAAAAACAGCGTCACGCCGTCGCGGGCGAGCTTTTTCATATCGACCCCGGCGTCGCGCAGGCGCTGGGTCTGGCTGATGGGAACGCCGTCCATGCGCTGCATCACCATGACGTCGGGCATGCAATAGTCCCAATGCATCTCTGGAATCATGACCAGGTTCAGGCTTTGCATATTGCGTCTGAGCTGCGCCGCATTGGCTGCCTCGCGCAGCAGGTCGAGTTCGTCATGCAGGTACTTGTCGAACTCATCGACCACCTCACGCGGCTTCAGGCGTTTGGCATCCGCCGATGCGCGCTCGACCCAGCCGGCCATCATCCGCATCAGCGCCAGGTCTTTTCTGAAAGCGCCCTGCATGTTGGGCCGCAGCACCTTGACGGCGACTTCCCGCCCGTCGTGCAGCGTGGCGAAGTGGACCTGGGCGATGGACGCGCTGGCGACCGGCGTTTGCTCAAACGTCGCGAACACCAGATCGAGCGGCTTGCCGAACGACTTTTCAATGATCGCCACCGCGACGCTCGACGCAAACGGCGGAACGCGGTCCTGCAGCCGCGCCAGCTCGTCGGCGATATCGGGTGGCAGCAGGTCGCGGCGCGTTGACAGCACCTGCCCGAATTTGACGAAAATAGGCCCCAGCAACTCCAGCGCCTGGCGCAGGCGTTCACCCCGAGGCGCCTGCAGATTGCGCCCCGTCGAGACGATGCGCGTCAACCGCCGGATCGAGGGCTGTTCAAAGCTCGACAGCACCAGCTCGTCAAGGCCAAAACGCAGCATCGTCCAGACGATGAATACGCCTCTGAAAATCCGTTTCATTCAGGCTTTCCGGATTCCCGCGGCCGGATGACGCCGCCGGCGTCTTTCATTTCGCCTTGAACCGGCAAAACCGAAGGCGCCGCCGATGCAAGCGGCTCCCGGGCCAAAAATTGTTTCAAGCTTGCAGCGGCTCGCTTTGCCGCGCTGGCCACGGCGTGGGCCGGCGCGTCGCCGATCAGGCGCGACAGGTCTTCCTCCGCGTCCCAGCGCAGATTTTCCGCCAGCCAGCCGATTTCCGCGGCGAACTGCACGTCGCCTTCGATCTTCACCGGCGGCGCCTTGCCCGACAACGCCGATTCAACCATTTTCATCGGCGACTCGGCAGCAATCGAAAGCGTCAAATCAGGCCTGGAAAAAGGCGGCGCGCGGTCAACCAGGCCGGCCGGCGTGACTACCAAATCAATAGCAAAGAATCGCCATTCCATGCGCGCCACCCTGCCTTTTTGCCGCAAAAGCCGGTGTTGCGCCGATTTTTCCTGCAGCAAGATATGGTTGAGAAACAGCACCAGCCGCTGCTGCCCTTCGGCAACCATCCAGACGGGCGGCTTGAAACGGCTGGCAATGGACTTCAAAAAAGGAAAAGGGAACGTGTGATTCATACGTTCCCGATTTTGCAGGATAAAAGCTCAGACAGCCGTTTAACAGTTCCCTCCCCCACCAGCAGGGGCCGCGGAACCGGCTAAGCCGGGCCGCAGGCGCAGCGCCCCCTCGGGGGGCAGCGCATTACACGAAGTGAAAAGCGTGGGGGCTATTGGAGTGCTTGCACACCCGCGACCAGCCAGCCTGCGCCGCCAGTACGCGGCTTGGTCATGTTCCAGACTTCGCGGAACGGGCTCGCGGCTGCCGCGGCGTCTTCCTTGATCATCCCGGAGAACTCGACGCTGGCCATGTACACGTCGTTCAGCTCCTCGATGCCGAGCAATTGCGCGTCGAGCATGACGACCTCGGTTTTATTGACGACGCCGCCGGTGTGCGTTTCACGCTCGGCAAGCTGCGTCTTGATCTGCTCGAGCATGTCGTCGGTCATCATGGAACGCAGGTTCTGGATGTCCGAACGGTCCCACGCGTCTTGCAAAGTCACGAAATTGGCCTTGCCGGCCTTGAGAAATCCCTCGACATCGAAGCCTGCCGGGATGCCCCAGGTCTGCGAGCCGGCCAGGCCCGAGCCGATCATCGAGCCGCCTGCGGCCGGCGCCGCCGCCGCCGTGCCGTCAAAGGTCGTCGCAGTGCGCTCCCAGGGACGCGCCGACGCGTCGTTGCCGACATTGGCGGGGCTGTAGTTCTGCGCCGGCCGTGCCGCGCCGGCGGCGCCCGCGCCCTGAAACGCGAACGGCGGCTGCGCCCGCGTGGCGCCCGGCGCGTTCGGCGCGCCGCCCCTGAGCCGGCGCATCACAAAGCCGACCACCAGCATGACCACCAGCGCCAGCAGGGCGAACATGATGATCTGGCTAAAGGCGCCGCCCAGGCCGAGCGACGACGCCAGCCAAGCCAGGCCCAGACCCGCGGCCAAGCCGCCGAGCATTCCGCCCCAAGGCCTTCTCGGCGCCACCGGTGCGGGCGCTGCCGCGGGAGTCGCCGGCCGAACAGCCGGGGTAGCGACATTCGCCGGCGCCTGGCGCTGGGTGACGTTGGACGACTGCCTGCCTAGCGACGAGCCTCCGCCGAGTCGTTTGGCGTCCGCGACCGTTCCCGACAACGTCAGGGTAATCGCAAGCGCCGCGGAAAAAATTGCCGGCCAAATTTTCATATCGTCTCCTTAAGCAAACATCGAACCATTACCAGCTCACGGCACAGAGCCGCGGCACCCGTCAACACTTGATTCCAACATGCAATGCCACCACCCCGCCCGACAGGTTGTGGTAATCCACATGGCCAAAGCCAGTATTTTGCATAAGGGCTTTAAGCTCTTGTTGGCCCGGATGCATCCGAATGGACTCGGCCAGGTATTGATAACTCGCCTCGTCATTGGCGACCAGCTTGCCGATCCTGGGCAATACCTTGAACGAATACCAGTCGTAAATCTTCTCCAGCGGCCTGGCAACTTTGGAAAACTCCAGCACCAGAAGTTTGCCGCCGGGCTTGAGCACCCGACTCATCTCGCGCAGCGCCTCTGCTTTGTGCGTCATGTTGCGCAGGCCGAAGGCGACGGTCACAAGGTCGAATCCGGCATCGGCGAACGGCAGCTGCTCGGCGTCGCAGACCAGCGTCGGCACGCTGACGCCGGCGTCGAGCAAGCGGTCGCGCCCTTGCCTGAGCATGGCTTCGTTGATGTCGGTATGCACCACCTGCCCGGACTCGCCCACCTGCGGCGCAAAGGCCAGCGCCAGGTCGCCGGTGCCGCCGGCGATGTCGAGCACCCTTTGCCCGTGCCTGACATTGGCGACCAGCACGGCATAGGCCTTCCAGGCGCGGTGCAGGCCCAGCGACATCAAGTCGTTCATGACGTCGTACTTCGGCGCGACCGAGTCGAACACACCGCGCACGCGGCGCGCCTTTTCCTGCTCGTCAACCGATTCAAAACCGAAATGGGTGGTGGTCATAAATTGCGTGCGTAGAGCCCGGTTGTTGACAGAAATTATGGATATTCATGCCGCAAAAGCAATAGTATCGAGCACTCCTGGGGTTTGGCGTGTCAATGGCTGGCGCAGCCATGACCGCCGCCGGTCGCCATCGGCGCGTCGCGATCGACACCCGCGGCTTGCAGCCGGCGCTGGTAGTCGTCCCAAAGCCGGCTTTCATCGCTACCTAGATGATAGAGATAGTCCCAGGTGAAAAGTCCGCTTTCGTGGCCGTCGGAAAACACCGGCTTGACGGCGTAGTTGCCGATCGGCTCCAGCGCGACGACAGCGACATCGCGTTTGCCGGTCTGCAGGATTTCTTGGCCCGGCCCGTGGCCCTGCACTTCCGCAGACGGCGAGTAGATGCGCATCAACTCAAACGGAATCCTGAACGCGGCGCCGTCTGAAAATTCGATTTCCAGAACGCGCGACCGGCTGTGAACCGTCAGCGCCGTCGGTCGCGGCGAATCGGCTTGAAGACCTGCCATGGTGATGCCTCGCTTTTTTGAAAATCAGGTTTAAAACGCTTCAAGCCGCCATTTTTTCGGCGATCAGCCGGTTGACGTCAATGCATCGCGACGTCAGCCTTGCGACTTCCGGCGCATCGACGGCTCGCAGCGGCGCGCCCCAGACCGGCGCCGGAAAATGGCTGTCCCATGCAAAGCGCGCAATCACATGCCAGTGCAGATGCGGCACCGCATTGCCCAGCGCCGCGAGGTTGATCTTGGCGGGCCGCAGTTCGCTGCGCAGAATCTGCTCGACTGTCACGACGGCATCCATGCACGTCTGGCGCTCAGGCGGCGAAAGGTCGGAAAACTCGGCCACATGCCGGTTCCACACCACGCGGTAAAACGCCGGAAAACCCGCTTCGCCGGCCTGGACGATGCGCAAAACTTCATTGCGAAACACCAGCAGACCGCCATCGGCGTCGCACAGCGGGCAGGCAAGCGCTGCCACTGTCAGACCAGCACCCGTTCGATGCCGCCGCGGTTGGCGACGGCCACATACTCGGGCAG